>CALEZK010000329.1 GCA_937928585.1 uncultured bacterium
CTTGCGATAAACGGCGATCGTCGACGACGACGATATGGAAGCCGAACTTGGTCTGAATGACGTCGCTGAGCTGGCCGATTGGGGCTGTCCAGACATACGCATCAATTTCAGTAGTCATTTCGCCGCGCTTTACGTAACCCAGATCGCCGCCTTTGGACGCACTTCCCGGATCGTTTGAGTATTCCTCCGCGAGGGATCCGAAATCTTCGCCTTTCAAAACCCGATCGCGAATTTCCTTAATCTTGGCAAGGGCAGTTCCGCGTTCGCCGGGATCGTTGGCGTTGAAAGATACCAGGATGTGCCGAACGCGCGCCTGGGATTGCTGCGGGCTAAGGCCGGTGTACATGTACAGGATGCCCATCAACGCTACAAACAGGACGATTACGCCAATCCAAACCCACTTTGTGTAGTCCCGCGGCTCCGGGGCGTCGTCGTCAAACTCCAAGCTCATCGAAAATTCCTCCGTACAACCGAGAATAGAACGTAAATACGATGTAGGCCACAATGCCGCCTACAACCAAAGCAATCAACACACTGAGAATCCGCGTTGCAACCTGAACCGCGTGCGTGGCTTCAGCCAGATGGTACTCGGACACCTTGCGCAGCGTCTGTTCCAGGTTACCCGATTGCTCGCCGATGAAAATCATCTCGCGGGCGGTAGGCGTCAGCATCTTGGATTCCGCGAACGCTTCGACCAAAGTTTGGCCATCGCGCACGCCGGGGAGCGCCCGCACAAGATCGCGCTCCATGTAGGGATTCGCGACGACTGCCGCTGAGCTTGAAATACAGTGGTCAATGCGCATTCCGCTGCCGATCAGGAGTGACATGCTGCGAAAGAAACGGGCTAGCCCGAACTTTCGCGTGACCGGTGCGAGCGGCCAGATATGGGTGGCAACCGAGCCCCAAACGTAACCAAACAATCCCAGTCGGGAGAGCACCACGCTTGCGACGAACATCAGCCCTGCTACCGTCATCGCAACCGCCTGAAACCGGAGCCAGGTATTGAAGTACGCAACGAGATCGAATGCCGGCGCGCGGTCTTTGAACGAGTTCAGCAATTCGGTCACGAGCCCGAGTGCGAAGGTTCCCAAAAACCAGGCGGCCGTGAGTTGCACGGCGGGGTAGATGAGCGCGCCGACGATTTGTCGCTGCATCGCGAGGCGATCTTCAAAGTATTGCGCGAGATCACGGAGCATGACATCCAGCTTGCCGCCGCGTTCCCCGGTCGAGAGCATTTCGACGAAAAAGGTGGGCAGATGCTTTTGCTGCGCGCGCGCGGCCTCGCCCAGGGTTGCGCCGCGTTGAATGTCATTGTGCATACCGGTGAACACGCCCCGGACGGTCTTGTCTTTTTCCTGGCGAATGACCAGTTCCAGGCTGCGCAGGATTGGAATACCCGCGTCATACGAAGTGGCAAGCTGGCGGCACAGCGGCACCACCTTCTTGAGCGATATTTGTTGCGAAAACAGGCCCATTTACACACCAGACTCGTCGCGAAGCGACGGCACAGGACTCCTCTACAGGGCGCGTAGTCTATCAAATGACGTGCGACACACGCTAACCCGCGCCGGCGAGCAGCGACGCGATAGACCGGAGCGCGGCGATCACGGCGGGTAGCAGATGGAGGAGACCCCAGGCAACGACAATTCCCGGCAGGACAAGCGCCGCGAATACAATGCGCAGCAAGTTGCGGGCGTGGCGTAGTTCGTCTTCGATGTAGCTCGCGCATTTGTAGAGCAGTTCCTCGAGCCTGCCGCTGTATTCACCCGTCCGTACCATGTCGATTGCCAGATCGGGCAGGATGGCCGACGCCTTCAGCGCGCTGGCAAGGTCCTCGCCCGCTTGAATGCGCGGCACGACCTGCACGAGTTTCTTCCGAAGTCTGGAGTGCACGGTTGTCGCAGCCGCGCGCTCGATACTTTGCGTTGCGCTTAAGCCAGCCTCAAGCAACATGGCGAGGGAGCGTAGAAATCGGGCTACCGCGAAATCGAGAGAGAACTTTCTCAATGGCCAGACGCGCGCGGTAATTTCGGTCCCAATCTTCTCCAGCAGGCCGAGGTGGCCGAGTACCGCAAGAATCAGCAGAATGGGTATCCAGGCGAAGGCGAGTCGAATCGCGAACTGCGCCGCGTATTCTTCCGCCGTCAGACTTGTCATCATCAATCCCTGAAAGAATGGGATGACGTAGGCTGCGGTTACTACGACGGATAGCGCGTACGCCATCTCCTTTGTTACCTCGCGAATGAATGCAAGCCGGTCCTCGTACATGTCGCCGAGGCGATTGAATGCGAGCGGCAAGGCGCCCGCTTTTTCCGCTGCACCGACCAGTTCGAGAAACTCCTCCGGAAACTTTTTCTGTTGCCGGCGAAATGCGGAGATTAACGATCCGCCGCGGTGAAGTTCATCAATGATTGGCGGCAGCAGGCGGCGCAGGTAGTACGGCGATTTTGGGCCGGCCATCAGTTCAAGCGCGCGCAGAATCGGTATTGAACCAGCAGTGGTATGTGCGAGCGCGCGGCAGAAGCGCGCCATCTTCGCTGTGCTCAATTTTGGCGAGAAAAATCCCACAAGATCGATGGTACCACGCGGCTGGCCTACGGAAAACCGCCCCTGTGATAGCATTTACCGCGACCCAAGCATTGAACGAAGCAGGATGACCGAACGATGTACGAACCGATCACGGCGTCGTCCCGTGAACCCCATTACCTCCAGATGTCCGCGGAGGTGCTGCCTGCGATACCCCGTCAACCGTTGCAGGTTGTGCTCGACAATATTCGGAGCGCGTTCAATGTGGGGTCGATCTTTCGCACGTCCGATGCGGGGGCGATTGCACACATGCACTTGTGCGGGATGACGGCGTATCCACCGAACAAGAAGCTTGAGAAGACGGCGCTGGGCGCGTTTGATTATGTTCCGTGGACCTACCACGCGACCACTGCCGACGCGTTGGAGCGACTCCGCGGCGAGGGGGTGGTGTGTGTGGCGGTGGAGGCCCTGGACTCTGCCGTGCCGCACAGCGCGTTTCCCTGGCCACGCGGGAGCGCGATAGTTTTCGGCAACGAAGTCACGGGCATCAGTCCCGAAGTGTTGTCTCTTTGTGATGCAACGGTGCGAATTCCGATGCGCGGGTACAAGAACACGATCAATGTGGCGACGGCTTTTGGGGTGGTGATGTACGAGATCCTGAGACAGTGGGAGAGCGGGACGCCAGAAGCTGGGGACTAGTCCCGCTCAAAACTGGGCATCAGAAGCGGAAAAGGCAGCTTCCGCATCCAACTAAATGATTGATGTCATTCTACTTACTCCTTTTGGTCGAAGCTGGCACGCGCGTTGCTCTCCTAATTTTCATACGGCAAAAGTATGAATTCGGGTGTATGCTGAAGTCTTGGCATGCGCTGCGGCAAGTACCAACATAAGGAGTCTCACAATGCGTCGAATAGTTCTTCCTTTGGCGGTTTTGATGGTAGCAGTGTCACCGGTATTCGCAGACGATGCGGTCGTCGGCGATCCGTATTCGCTGGAGAAGTGTGCGCTCACAGGCAAGGCCCTGACCGCTGAGTCGCCTGTCGCCGTGAAAGACGGCCGTGAGTTCAAGTTCTGCTGCAATGGCTGCAAGGGCAAGCTCGAATCAGATACGGCGGCGGTTGTCGGCAAAGTGGATGCCGCGTTCATTGAGCAGCAGAAGGCAAAGTATCCGCTTGATACTTGCATCATCGGTGGCGAGAAGCTGGGCGAAAAGTCCGTTGACGCCGTGATCAACAACCGCTACGTGCGTTTCTGCTGCGCCGATTGCGCGGAGACCTTCAAGAAAGACATCGCGGGCAACATGAAGAAGCTTGATGCAGCGGTTGTCGAGAAGCAGAAGGCCGCGCTTACGGCAAAGACCTGCCCCGTGTCCGGCGAAGCGTTGGGCAGCATGGGCGATCCGATCAACATCGTAATCGCGAATCAGACAATTCCGATCTGCTGCAAGGGTTGCGAGAAGGGCCTGCGGAAAGACCCCGCGAAATTCCTTGCGAAGGCACAGGGTGACGCGAAGTCGTAAATCGACCGTATTCAGTTTGCATTTGCGGTAGACCGCGCGAAGACATTCGCGCGGTCTACTTTTTTGGGGAGCCCAATCATCGTGCCGGGGGGGTTGCAAAACACAGAGCCTATCAACCCCTACGGCTTACTCTCGTTCTCCCACTCCAACCCGTAATCGTCATCGTAATCTTAACTCTTAATCGATCCTCCCTCCGAAGCCAACGCCGAAGGTAACGCGCAATCGAACGCCCACCCGCAGTCATGCCGCCGCCGGTTCGTCCGGAATGACCGCAGAGAGATCGCCGGACTGATGGCGCATTGCGTGGACTGCTGTAGCAGAGTCCGCTTCGGCTTTCACGGCGTGTCGTTTGGGCTTGTGTTGTTTGCGCCGCATAGGCCTGACCCACGCTCCACGGCGGCGGCCCATTGCGGGGTTGTCTCAGGCGGTGTACTATCGAAGGGCTGCCCGCTGCCCGGCATTGTGGAAGAACGGGCGCACTGGTTCCGAGGGAGGACGAAAACGATTTCGCACGTATCGGCAGCAGCACGCGCAGCGGTCGTCCCTGCGGTGGTACATAGCACGCCGATCGAGTGGAAAACATTGTTGGGGTATTCTGCGCCTAAGAATGCGCGAACGCAGCAGAAGCGTTTAATGCTTAGATTGTCCCTGAAGCTTCCGTGCGTGAGCTTCAGAATCTCTTACTAAGTTTCCTTATAGTGCGGGACTTGGCGCTTTGTCTTCCATGGTAGGGTGATCCAGCGTTGGTGCGGAGGTTTATGGCTCAGCAATTCTATGTGCTGAAATCATCTCCCGTGGGTTCGCGCTGGGAGACGGACTGTTTTGACTTGGACAACTCGATCACTGGACCAGCACCGACATGCCCGGTTTGCGGCAACTATATTGGGAAGCTGACTTGGCTGCCTCCCCTGCAGGTTGAACTTAAATTATGGGGCGACGCGTTGCCAGACGTCCTTTTCGCGCCTGGAGATGATCGGTTGGTTTCGGAGAGGTTTCGGGACTTATATCTTGCGGCGGGATTGACAGGGCTTGAAGGGTTTGATCCGGTCGAGATCGTTCGTATCATCGCCAGGAAGAAAAAGTCGAAGCCCAAACCAGGCAAGTATTTTCGAACCACGGTAGTGCTATCGCGAACCCGTGTAGACCAGGAAGCATCAGGGTGTATTTGGAAGAAAGCGCCAACCTGTAATTGGTGCCGAGTCGGGAACATTACCGGGTGGCAGCGCATTGTGATTAGCGAGGATTCTTGGACAGGAGAGGATATCTTTCGTCCATCGGGATTATATGGTGTGATTATTGCCACAAGCCGATTTTACGAGTTTTGTAAATTGCACTGCATTAGCGGTGTCTTGCTCATTCCTTCCGAAAAATGTTGGCATCCGCCGTACGGGCCGCAGTTGTATTCGGATGCATGGGAATGCGGTGCGAAAAGTGTGAAGCGCCTTGATTCGGAGCAACTAGCGCATTTTGAATACTAGCGTGCAAACGTAGCGTGCCTCGGGGACTTTTGACCCTACGGAGTACGCGTACAGCGCGACTACTGGGTGATGGATGATAGGGCGCAGTGGTTGCAAACGGAGGACAAATCTGATGTGGCGAGCATCCATACGACCAGCAGCGGTCGTCCCTGCGGCGGCATACAGCTCCTTGATTAACCGGAAAACTTTCTTGAACGTCTCCTGCACGCCACAAAGCGCGGACGTTTATACAGACCGACAGACGCGGAGGGCCGTGCAAGTGTTAGCTATTCGTAGGCTGGCTTTGAACTTCTTGGTTGTGTCTAGCATAAGCTGCGCGTTCGCGGTAAAGGCCTTTGCAGAAGGCTCCGCTACGGATGTTGCTCGCATATGGGC
>CALEZK010000330.1 GCA_937928585.1 uncultured bacterium
ATCGTATATCCCCCGCCACAACCGGTTATTGATTCCGTACTTCGATACACCGTGCACGCGCGGGTGATGCGTCACCGGGCATTCGGCAATCGTCATGCCGCCATTGCGCATCATCACCGCGAAGTAACGATGCACCCCGTTGAAGGGAATGATGTGTTCGACGCACTTCCGTCGAAACCCCTTGCTGCCGCATCCCGCATCGCGGATGCCGTCGTTGAGAATGCGCTGCCGCGCGCCGTTGCCGATCTTGCTGGAGATCTTCCGCACCCAGGAGTCCTGCCGATTGGCCCGATATCCGCATACGCAATCGTATTCCTTGAGCAGTGCGAGAAACTTCGGAAAATCGCAAGGGTCGTTCTGCAAGTCGCCGTCGAGGGTAAGAATGTAATCACCCTTGGCCCGGCGCATTCCCGCGACAAGGGCCGCGGACTGACCACGGTTCCGCACCAGATGAATGGGCCGGACGCGCGCGTTTCGCTCGCGCGCAGACTCCAGCCGCGCGCGCGTTCCGTCCGTGCTTCCATCGTTCACGAAAAGACACTCGTAGTCATATTCCGGCATACCGGCAAACACCGCTTCGACGCGTTCCAAAAGCGGCGCGACATTGTCCTCTTCGTTATAAAAAGGCACGACGACAGAAACCAGTGAATTCATGAAAACGGCCCACCTCGACGAAAGGCATAGTATAGCGGAAGCGCGCTCATAATCGAAAATGATAACGCGCATGGAGCGCGCGCCTTCGGGATTGGTATAGTAGTGCTCCCTGTCAACGAAACACGAGGTCATCATGCAGCAGATTGAGAATGCCATCGCCTTCGCGCGCGAGAATCGCGACCGCTTTCTGAACGAATACCGGGAATTTCTGCGGAAGCCTAGTGTCTCCACATTGCCGGAACACAAGAGCGATGTCGCACAAACGGCCACCTGGGTCGCCGACCAACTCCGAATCGCGGGCGTGGGCCATATCGCCATCA
This sequence comes from uncultured bacterium, assembly GCA_937928585.1. Taxonomy (GTDB): domain Bacteria; phylum Hydrogenedentota; class Hydrogenedentia; order Hydrogenedentales; family SLHB01; genus JABWCD01. The sequence continues at coordinate 975 of CALEZK010000330.1, forward strand.
TGCCTACCGACGGCCACCCGGTCGTATACGGCGAAATTAAAGGCCCCAAAGGCGCGCCGGTCATGCTCGTCTACGGTCACTATGACGTGCAACCCGCCGACCCCTTTGACGAATGGATCACCCCGCCCTTCGAACCCGATATTCGCGAAGACTACATCTACGCGCGCGGCGCGTCGGACATGAAGGGCCAAATCTTCGCGCACATCAAAGCCGTCGAAGCGCTGACAAAGCAGGGCCCGCTGCCCTTCACGCTGAAATACATCATCGAAGGCGAAGAAGAAATCGGCTCGCCAAATCTCGGCCCGTTCATCGATGCGCATCGCGAACTTCTTACCTGCGATTTCGTCTGCAATTGCGACGCGGGAATTCACAGGCAGGACATTCCCGCAATTACCTACGCATTGCGCGGGCTCGCATATTTCGAGCTCGAAGTGCGCGGTGCGGAGAAGGACCTGCACAGCGGATTGTTCGGCGGATCGATTCTGAACCCCGCACAGGCACTATGCGAACTGATTGCCGGAATGCATGATGCCGATGGCCGCGTTACGCTCCCGGGTTTCTATGACAAGGTGCGCCCGCTGGACGCCGAAGAACGCGCCGAGATCGCCCGCCTTCCGTATTCCGACAAGGAATGGTTCGAAATGACCGGCGCAAACGGTCTGTGGGGCGAAAAAGGATTCTCAACGCTGGAGCGGATCGGCGCGCGGCCCACGCTCGAAGTGAACGGTTTCCTGAGCGGGTTCACAGGCGAAGGCTCGAAAACCGTGCTTCCAGCAAAGGCAATGGCAAAAATCTCCACGCGACTGGTCGCGGACCAGGAACCATCAGATGTCTATCTCCAACTCTGCGCGTACCTGAAGGAACACTGCCCCAAAAACATCTCATGGGAAGTGCGCGAACTCACGCACGGCAAGGGCGCCATCATGGATCGAAAAACACCCGCGATGCGCGCCGCCGCCGCGGCCCTGAAGGCCACCTTCGGTATGGACCCGATCTTCAAGCGCGAAGGCGGCAGCGTACCCATCGTGAGCATGCTCCAGGAGAAACTCGGCGTCGATTCCGTAATGCTGGGCTTCGCATTGACCAGCGACGGAATCCACGGCCCGAACGAAAAACAGTATCTTCCCAATTTCTTCCGCGGCATCGAAACCTACATCCACTTCATGGCGGGACTTGGCAAATAAATGGCGGCGATGGAATTTGTAATCCGTGGGATTTTAGTCGGCGATACCGTCGCCTCCGACATCACCATTCGTGATGGCATCGTGGCCCGCATATCACGCGCGGGGCGCGGCGCATGCAACGCGGGTTCTCACACTTCGATTATCGGACCAACCTTGTTCGACATTCAGGTAAACGGCTACGGCGGCATCGATCTGCAAGGCCTGAACGTTTTGCCGGAAGATGTCGCAGCCATTGACGCAAAACTCCAAAAAATCGGCGTGTCGCATTGGATTCCAACGCTAATCACCGCATCGTTCGAGAATATCGAGCATGGGTGCGCGACCATCGCCGCGGCACGCAAGGATCGCGCGCTCGCGAAACGCATTCCCGGCGTCCACATCGAAGGTCCATACATCTCGCCGGACGACGGCCCGCGCGGTGCGCATGATCGTCGTCACGTGCGCAAGCCGGATCTGCGTGAGTTCGATTGCTGGTATCGCGCGGCCGACGAAGCCGTAACCTACTTAACAATCGCGCCGGAAATCGACGGGGCAATTCCTTTCATCAAGGAAATGGCGAAACGCGGCATCGTGGTTTCGCTCGGACATCACAACGCGACCCCCGATCAAATCGCGCGTGCGGTGGATGCCGGCGCGCGCATGTGCACGCACCTCGGCAACGGCATGGCGGCCCATATTCCTCGGCACAATAACCCGCTCTGGCCGCAACTCGCCGAGGATCGACTTTACGCCTCTCTCATCCCGGACTTGGAACACCTGCCCCCGCCAATTTTGAAAACCATCGCTCGGGTAAAGGGCCCCTTGCGCACGATGCTCACGTCGGATGCAGTTCATATCGCTGGACTGAAACCAGGCAAGTACGATCTCGCGGGCATGCCGGTTGAACTGAAAAAGTCGGGAAGAATCTGCTTAATTGGAACGGAACTGCTCGCGGGAAGCGCGACCAGCCTGTTGCAGGGCGTCTTTAATGCAGCAGCACATACGGATCTCACTTTGGCGGAGGCCTTCGCTTCGGCCTCGCGCGTGCCCGCGCAACTCTTCGGCCTGAAAGAACGCTTTCAACGCCCCAGAAAAGGGTCGCCAGCGAGTCTTATCGTGGCTGGTGTCACCGGGACGAAAGTTGCCATCAAAAGTGTCTGGGTGGACGGCACGCGCGTCGTATAGTCCGCAGTGCTCACCGATTGATGCGCCGTGAACCGCGGGTTAGCGGATGGAACGCCCGCGCTACTTCGTGCCTGTTTGCCGCTGCGCAATGCCTGCCATCAGCGTCCGGCTTACCTTCATGTTCGCGTCCGCCTCGTCAGGCCATGGCAGAAATGAAACGGGGATCTTGTACTTGGGCAGATGCCGCGCAAGATGGCTCTGCATCGCGGACGGCAGCAAATGGTATTTCTCGTCTTTCTTCACAAAGGCTACCAATCGCGAACCGAATTCGGCATCTTCAACCGGCACGATCACAGCCTGAAGAACACCCGCAAGGTTGCACAGGCACTTCTCGATCTCCTCAGGCTGAATATTCTCGCCACCGGAAATGATCAGGTTGTCTTTGCGGCCCAGCACAATCAGATTACCGCTTTCATCGAGTTTTCCAAGGTCTCCGGTGGCGTACCAGCCATTCGATGTTACAGGCAGCGTAATGCCCGTGCTTTCGACGTATCCGCGGAACAAGGTGCTCCCGCGGACCAGAATCTCGCCATCGGCAGCGAATGAAACGGTATCGGGCTTCAACGGCGCTCCTGACGTCAACAATGCTTCCAACGTCGCCCCGGGTGGCGTTGTCGTCACCTGCGAGGCCATTTCCGTCAGTCCGTAGGTGGTATGAATGGCAAGCCCAAGCTCGTGTGCCTGTCGTATCAATGACGGTGAAACCGCGCTACCGCCAATCAGTATGGCCTTCAATCGTTTCAACGCGGCCACGCCGGACTTCGTCTGCAGCATTCGAAACAACTGTGTGGCAACGAGCGATACATGCGTCACGCCATACTGGTTAATCTGCGCCTCCAGTGCGTCCGGCCCGTCTGGAACGACTATTGCAGCACCGCCGAACAGACAGCGAAACATGATGCCAAGTCCGGAAACGTGGTAGAGCGGCAACGACAGTAACCAGCGGTCACCCGGCGCAAGTGGAATGTTCTGGTTCGCGGCAACGGCCGAATAACAGTGGTTCGCGAGGGTGTGCAGCGCGGCCTTTGGCTCGTCGGTGCTGCCTGATGTAAAAAGTATCGTCGCCGCCTGATCGAGCCGGAATGATCGCAGGTTTAATTCGCCGGTGGCATCGTTGCCCAGAATGTCCTCGAGGCGGAGCGTGGGCATGTGATCGAGACGCACCATCGAAAAAAACTCGTCCACCAGCAAGGCCATCGCGCCGATACGGTGAAGTTGTTCGGCAACGCCGTGCCGCGGAATCCGCGTGTTCAACATACAGACAACGGCGCCGAGCTGAAAGCACCCCATCAGCAGTATCGGCAGTTGCGTGTTGGGAATCGCCAGCACGCCGACGCGGTCGCCACGGCCTATGCCGGCGCGCGTCAGCGCCGCAGCCGCAACGCGCGCGCGTTCGTCGTAGTCGCGGTAGGAATACGAAGTTGGATTGCCCAACAGCGCGGGGGCATCGCCATATCTGAGCGCGGCCTTCGTCAAGGGCCATGACGTCTCAATCATTGGGCAATTCCTCCAGCGTGCGCGCATCGAATGCAAGAAGCGATGCCTGCGACGCCTCGACATCAATCGCGCCGTTCACGGCCACCGGCAACGTGAACGCATTCTCCGCAAACCAATCGGCAGTGTCCAGCCCGGCTGCGAGTGCATCTCTCCCCGCGCTCGCGGCAATCGCAATCAATGCGCAATGCCCCACTGCCGATTCAAATGATGAACTGATTACCAAATCCGCGTCAATTCGGCGAAATCCGTCGAGAAGGTGTGTTACGTAACGCAGCGGAAATCCGGCGAGCGTTGGTTTTACAACCCAGGTGTGCGCGGCTCGCACCGCGCGCAACATCGGCTCCGCGTCTCCAGGTTCGTCGGATAGCGCATCAAGGTATCCGGATTCACGCCACTTGAACATGCGAGCCCAGCCGACTTCTTGCAAGGTTTCATCAACCGCATACGGAACAGGCGAAACCGAACCAAATTCGGCGAGACGCTCCGGCTCTGCCAACGGCTCTTCGATATACGACACGTTCAAGTTCGATATCGCACGCACGAACGTCAACGCGTCGTCGTAACGCCACGCCCGATTGGCGTCCAACCGTATGGCAATATCCGGAGAAAGAATGTTTCGCAGTTCCTTAACAGTCTCAACATCTTCTTGCATGCGCTCGCGGCCCACTTTGCACTTCACAACCCGGAAACCTTTGTCGGCCGCACGCGCCGCTTGTTCCAACACGGCTCGCCGATCGCCGTTAAGAAGCGCGTTCACGGGAAGGTGCGCCGACGGCTCTTCCGCGAGTATCTGCGCGGGCGTCTTGCTGTGCGCATTCGCGCAAAGATGCAACAGCGCGCATTCAATGCCAAAACGTACCGAAGGCGGGAAGGATTCGCGGTCGCGTAACGCAGGAGGATGAGACTGCAAAATGTTCTCGCGCCGCATCAGATTGCGTACGCAGTGCGCGGCGATATCTCGCGCGTCCGGCAGCGATGTATCACTGAACCCTGGCAGCGGCGCAATTTCGCCGATGCCAGTAACGCCGTCATCCGTTTCGACCAGAACGATGATGCCCTCGCGCGTCTCGATCACCTGGTCTCGAATGGGCAGGGGCCGCACAAGCGGCAATGAATATCGGTAGAATCGCGCGCCGGAAATCTTCATAGCAACCACGAAACGGAAAATACCAAACTGAACGCGAGCAACAGCTTTCCGGTGGAGGCGAGCGCGCCGTTGAGCGCGGGGCCATCTCGTGACGTTAACACCACCCGCAACGGAGCGATGGCGAGAACCGCGCTGACCAACGGCACAAGCACGAACCAGGGGTCTTTAAGCGTCAGCGCGAAATAGAGCGGAATCACAACACATGCCACCGCGATGCTCACAACGTACTCCGCGCGCGCAAATCCACGGCCAAATCGCACGGCAAGCGTACGCTTCCTACCCACGCGATCTTGTTCAATGTCACGCAGGTTGTTCACCGTCAGCAGCGCGACCGAGAGCAGACCCGGGGCAAATCCGGCAATCATCACATTCCAGGAAAGGTTCAGCGCCTGCAGATAGTAGGTTCCGCATACCGCAACGGGACCAAAGAAAATTAGGACGAACAAATCGCCGAGACCAAGATAACCAAGCGGATATGGCCCGCCCGTGTAAAGTATGCCGCAGATTATCGACACGACGCCGATGAGCACAAAGGGCCAGCCTCCGCGCGCGATGATGTATGCGCCCGGGATCAGCGCAAGCGCAAACGCAACGATAAACGCGTTGCGCATGGTATTCGGCGCGATCAGCCCAGCCTGAGTCGCGCGCACGGGTCCAATGCGTTCCGCCGTGTCGGTTCCCTTAACGAAATCAAAGTAGTCGTTGGCGAAGTTGGTGCCAATCTGAATCAGAATCGCGCCGATCAGCGCACAAGCGAATGACAACGCATGAAAAGGAATCTGCCCGGCATACGCAATCGCGGATCCGATAAGTACCGGCGCGACTGCCGCGGGGAGCGTCTTGGGACGCGAAGCAAGTATCCAGACATTCACGATGAAACTGCCCGACGTCTTTTCCGATTACGGAAACCGCTTGAATTTGTTAAAGTCCGGCTTGCGCTTCTCGTTAAACGCGTTGCGCCCTTCTTGCCCTTCTTCGGTCATATAAAAAAGCAATGTCGCGTTTCCGGCAAGTTCCTGAAGCCCCGTCTGTCCATCGCAATCGGCATTCAGCGCCGCCTTCAGGCAGCGCAGCGCAAGCGGCGAATTCGCCAGCATCTCGCGGCACCACTGGACCGTTTCCTCTTCCAAACGCGCAAGCGGCACGACCGTGTTCACCAGACCCATGTCCAGCGCCTGCTGCGCATTGTATTGGCGACAGAGAAACCATATCTCGCGCGCTTTCTTCTGGCCGACGATTCGCGCCATGTAGCTCGCGCCGAAGCCTCCATCGAATGATCCCACCTTGGGGCCTGTCTGGCCGAAAATCGCGTTGTCAGCGGCAATGGTCAAATCGCACACGAGGTGCAGTATGTGTCCGCCGCCGATCGCGTAGCCCGCGACCATCGCAACCACCGGCTTGGGGCAAGTGCGAATCTGGCGCTGAAAATCCAGCACGTTCAGGCGCATGGTGTTCTTCTTGTCGTCTTTATACCCTGCGTCACCGCGAATCTTCTGATCGCCGCCGCTGCAAAACGCCTTTTCCCCCTCGCCCGTAAGTATGATGACGCCGATTTCCTCGTCAAAGCGCGCGTCATGCAGCGCATGCATCATCTCGTCGACCGTCTGCGGGCGAAACGCGTTGCGCACTTGCGGACGATTGATCGTTATCTTCGCGATCCCCTCAGCCTTGTGATATTTGATGTCGGTGTAGGCGCCGGCTTCCTGCCACGTGATCGATACCATGAGAAACTCCGTCGTCAATGCTGCGATTTGGGATTTAGTGTCCGATTCAAGAAGGACACGATTGCGGAATTATATGCGCTGGAAGCCTCTACATGCACGTTGTGCCCGGCATTTGAAACGATCGCGACTTCAGCAGACGCGCATTCCGCCGCCATCTGTCTCGCTATAGCGCAGTACTTCTCGTCAAGCGCCCCCGCGATCAGCAAGGTGGGTATATGGTTCGCCCGCCATTCGTCCCACAATGGCAATTGATTGGCGACGCCCAGCCCCCGCAGCGCGCGGGCCAATTCGCGAATGTCTTGCTTCGAGCGTTCGCGGCAAAGTGATTCTAAAAGGTCTGGTCGCGCCGCTATCGATTTGAAAAGCGGTTGCCCGTACCACGCATCAAGAAATGCATCGACATCCCCCGATTCCAGCAGCCCAACCCATCGCTCGTCGTGCTCGCGCCTCGCGCGGCGCTCTTCCGCGGTTATAAGTCCGGGGGAAGCGGACTCGATCACCAACGCGTCGATGCGCATCGCGTAGATCGAAGATAAATACAGGGCAAGTCGCCCACCCATCGAATACCCTACAAGCGAAAAGGATGCTGCATCGAAGTGATCAATCAGGTCGATTACGGCCGTTGCCGCGGAAGGAATCGTGTATTCGGCTTCCACGCCGCCAAGCGATTCCCCGTGTCCGGGAAGATCGATCGTCAAACATCGAAAGGTGGCGCCGAGCGAGTCGACAACATCGCTCCAGTCCCTCCGCGATCCAAGAAAGCCGTGCAACAGCACAACAAGCGGCCCGCCGGCGTTGCCCGATATGGAGTGGCCGAGTGTCACGTCTCAATCGGATTGGCCAAATAATGAGATGCGCCGGGCATTGCGCACTCGCATGCACACGCCGGACGTTTCTCATTGCTCTGAAGCTGCGACATGGCGCTTACAGTTTCCGGAGTGCTTTCACTACGGCGTCGTTCACCGCACGGTGCCGCGCAAGGTTTGCTTCGCGATTGGACTTCACTTCGATAACACTGGAACGCCTCGATGCAATCGCTTGCCGGTACGCGTCAACAAACTCGGCACTCGTTGCGGGGTGCGCATAGGGCAAGCCAAACATTTTTGCGGCGTATTTGAAGGCATGCCCATGTGGCGTCCCGAAGTACTGCTCAAACACATCCGTATGCCCGGCGATGGGAAGAAAACTGAAAATCCCGCCACCATCATTGTTCACAATCACAAGCGTGACGTTGACGTCCTGCTGCATCAATAGCGCGAGTGAATTAAGATCATGGAGCGACGCCAGGTCACCAATCACCGCGGTAACGTGCGCATTGCGCAGATAGGAGTAACCCGCGGCGGTCGCGATGTTTCCGTCGATTCCGCTTGCGCCGCGATTGGCAATCGCGCGCCAATTGCGCTTGGCGTCCGCGAACATGTCAAAGTCGCGAATCGGCATGCTGTTGCCGAGAAAGATCACCGGAAAATCGTATTTCTGAGAAGAGATCAGTCGTGCCACTTGAATCTCGTCGAGCGATCCGCCCGCGCGAACACTGGAAGCGATCGCCTTCTCCGCCAGCAGGCTCGCGCGCGCGTGTTTGTTCATCCAGGCGCGCGAAGCGCGAGATGTCAGCGGCGCAAATTCCTTTGATAGCGAGTATAGGGACTCCATTACGATATGCATCGTAACGCCGTGTGACGGGTCCTCGCGCAATGGACTGTCCGTGATGCGAATGTAATGCTCGGGCTGCTTTTCTTTCAGTATCATTTGTACGCGCTTGGACGTGATTGGCCCGCCAACATGCAGCACCACATCGGGCTCGCACACCGCCTGAAACTCCGGCGACAGCAACATTTGATCGTAGTACGGTATGTTCGGCGGCGTTGAACCGCCGGCCCGATATCCCGAAATGACATCGGCCCACACCGGCCACTTCGAGTTCTCGACAATCGTCCCGAGTTCGATGGGACGGTGCATCTCGCCGCCGACCAGCAACAGCCCTCGCTTCGCTTCATTGAGAATCTTGTGGCACCTGCCAAATCGCACGTCGTCGAAACCAGCTGCATCTTTGTGATGCAGCGTAGTAAAGGCGTTGCACGATGCCCGCCACCGCGCAATCTCGGGCGAATCAAACGTTGCATCGCCAACCGCTGGCCCCAGCGGTTCACGAAACGCACAATTTAAATGCACCGGCCCATACGGCGCGAACCTGGACCGCGCAACGGCCTGATCGACCGTCGTGAGCACATACTGCGGCGGAATATCGGAACTCGGACACGGCAACTGACAAAACCAGCGAACGTAGGCGCCGAAAATAGTGTTCTGGTCAATCGTCTGATTCGACGCGGTGTCGATCAACTCCGGCGGACGGTCAGCCGTCAGCAAAATCAATGGCACGCGCGATTGCGAAGCTTCCACAACCGCAGGCAGGTAATTCGCAACCGCCGTCCCCGACGTGCAGATCAACGCAACGCGGTTCAGGTTGGTGCGCGCACAGCCCAACGCGAAATAAGCCGCGCCGCGCTCATCAAAATGAACCACCGAATCGGCATTGGGATTTCGCGCGGCCGCCGCGGTCAACGGCGTCGATCGCGAACCCGGTGAAATCACAAACGTAAGCACGCCGTTGCGCACGAGCTCTTCAATGATGAGTTCGGCCCAGTGCGTATTCAGCTTTGCTGTATTGGTATTCATGCGGTCAGCAGCGCCGCATAGGGCGCCAGCTTGCTTTCGAGTTCGTCCCATTCGCCTTCCGGGGTGGAACCTTCCACAATGCCGGCACCCGTGTACACGTTCACGGTGTTGCCGGTGACAAGCGCGGAACGAATCGCCACCGCAAATTCGGCGGAATCGCAACCAACCCAGCCGACAGGCCCCGCATACCAACCGCGATCAAAGGTCTCTGTCTTCGATATCCAATCGAGCGCGGCGGATGTGGGTACCCCGCCGACCGCGGGCGTCGGGTGCAAGCCGCGCAAAAGTTCGGCGTCCGTGTTGAAATGATCGAGAATACCCTCAATGCCCGCGTAAAGGTGTTGATACTGCGCGAGTCGCA
>CALEZK010000331.1 GCA_937928585.1 uncultured bacterium
TCGCACCGTCGCCCGAGGCCTCTCGCGAGACCCTATTGCGCCGCGTGTCGCTGGACCTTATCGGTTTGCCGCCCGCCCTCGACGAACTCGACACCTACCTCGCCGACACGAGCCCGGATTCTTATGAACGCCAGATCGACCGGCTGCTTAATTCACCGCACTTCGGCGAGAAATGGGCGCGGTGGTGGCTCGATCTTTCGGGCTACGCGGATAGCGACGGCTATCTCTCCGATTTTCTGCGGCCGAATGCATGGCACTACCGCCAATGGGTGGTGGATGCGTTCAACACGAATAAGCCATTCGATCAATTCACTACCGAACAACTTGCGGGCGATCTGCTTCCCAATGCCACGACGCAACAGCGCATCGGAACCGGCATCTTGCGCAATACCATGAGCAACCGCGAGGGTGGGGCGGACCTCGAAGAGTTCCGTGTGCGGCAGATCGTCGCGCGGGCGAGCATGGTGGGCACTGCATGGCTCGGATTGACGATTGGATGCGCGCAGTGCCACGACCATAAGTTCGATCCAATTTCCCAACGCGAATTCTTTGGTATGTACGCGTTCTTCAACACTTCCGACGAAGTCAATGTAAATGCGCCCGTGGGCGATGAATTGGAGCGGCACCTTGCCGCGCGGCCCGCATACGACGCGAAGCGCGCCGAGATTCTCGCGCCGGCAATCGCGGAAATTGAAGCGTTGCAGGCCGAGTGGGAACGCAGAATGCTCGAAGCGGCGAACAACCCGGACACCGCGGACGCAACTTGGGCGCGACAGTTTGAAGTGTTGGGGTTGGTGTGGGGGCAAAACTTCGGCGAGGGACAGCACGAGGGCATTCAGATCGTAAAGGTACCAGTTGCGGAGCGCACACAAGACCAAAAAGACAGGTTGCTCGATTATTTTCTGCAGAATGGCTCGCTGGTGAACGAGGCCAAGTGGGCGGAGTTGAAACTGCCTGAGGTTTGGAAGCAGCTCGATGAACTTGCAAAAACGCTTCCGCGAGTGAGTCGCGCACCGGCGATGGTGGAGAGCAAAGAGCGTCGCATGACGCATCTGCACCGGCGCGGCGACTTTCGCGCGCCGGGGGAGGAAGTCCCGCCGCATACGCCCGCCGTGGTCCTTGAGTTGGAAGAACGCGCCGCGCCGACGCGTCTTGACCTGGCGCAATGGTTGGTTCATCAGGACAACCCGCTCACCGCACGCGTGTTTGTAAACCGGGTGTGGCACGAGCTGTTCGGGAGGGGCCTTGTCTCGACCACGGAAGACTTTGGCACGCGCGGCGAGAAGCCATCGCATCCGGAGTTGCTCGATTGGTTGGCGGTCGACTTCATGGATTCCGGATGGGACGTGAAACAACTGCTGAGAACGATCATGACGTCATCGGCATATCGGCAATCTTCCGATCGCCGTCTGGAACTGAATGATCGCGATCCCAACAACGTTCTAATTGCCCGGCAGTCCCGCAACCGGCTGAGCGCGGAGATCGTGCGCGACAACGCGCTCGCCGCAAGCGGTTTGCTCAACGCTACCATCGGCGGGCCCAGCGTGCGCCCGCCGCAACCGGATAGCGTGAGCATGGAAGGCTTTGATAACAAGTGGGTCGCTAGTGAAGGCGCGGATCGGTATCGGCGCGGGTTGTACACCTTCATTCAGCGCACTTCGCCGTTTGGACAATCGGTGACCTTCGATTTGCCGGACCCAGGCCAACCATGCACGCGGCGCGATCGATCCAATACCCCCTTGCAAGCGTTGAATCTGTTGAACGATCCCTTGTTCGTGGAATGCGCGCAATCGTTGGCGCAACGTGTGGAGGCGTTCATGCTGCGGCGCATGCGCGAAGGTGAGCCAGTGAATGTCGAAGATTGCGTGAACCATGCGTTTCGCATTGCGCTGTCGCGCGATGCAAAGCCAGAGGAGCGCGCGCGTTTGTCGAGCTATCTCGCGCAGCAGGCGGCGATCTTTGAGCGCGAATCCAATGCGGCCAACACATTGATCGCGACGCGCGGAAACGCGACGGAAAATATCGATTCGGCGGCGTGGATGGCCGTATGCAGCGTGATTTTGAACCTGGACGAGTTCATCACTCGGGAGTAACGGAGGGCGGGTTTTTCGACCCGCCATTTGGATTTTCGCTTTAAGAATTTGGCGGGTTAAAAAACCCGCCCTCCATTGGGAGTGCACTTCGTGACGTCACAACATTTTTGCGATATCCAATCGCGGCGCGACTTTTTCCGCAATTGCGCCGGGGGCATTGGCATGATCGCGCTGTGGAGCTTGCTTGCACAGGAAGGCCGCGCGGCTCAGAGCGCGCTAGGCGCGACCTTGCCGCACTTTGCGCCACGCGCGAAGAACGTGATCTTTTTGTTTATGGCCGGCGCACCATCGCAAGTGGATCTCGTCGATCCCAAACCGGCGATGCGGAAATATCATGGCCAGCCGGTGCCCGCGCACATGCTCGCCGATCTTAACGACGTGGTGATCAAGAACAGCGCGACGGTGTTCGCAAGCCCGCGCACGTTCCAGAAATATGGCGAGTCGGGCATGGACTTCTCCGACTTTCTACCGTACACCGGCAGCATCGCCGACGAACTCTGCATGGTGCGATCCATGCACACCGACGTGAACGAACACCATTCCGCGCAACTGATGATGAATTGTGGCGTGCCCACGCATGGGCATCCGAGTATGGGGTCATGGGTGTCGTACGGACTCGGCAGTGAATGCAACGACTTGCCGGGCTTCGTCGTGCTTACGTCGAACTCGGGCAAGGGCATCGATGGCGGCAGTTCGCTCTGGCAAAATGGATTTCTACCGTCGGAGTATCGCGGCGTCACGTTTCGCGCGGGCGGCGATCCGGTGTTGTTTCTGTCCAACCCGCCCGGCATCAGCACGCAAACGCAACGCGCGCGGCTCGACGCCATGCGCGATCTCAATGCGCTGCACCATGCCGATACCGGCGACTACGAGATCGCGTCGCGCATCGCGTCGTACGAGCTCGCGTTCCGCATGCAGATGGCCGCGCCGGAGTTGCTCGATTTCGCAAACGAATCCGCAGAGACGCGCGCGCTCTATGGCATCGACGACGACACCACGCGCCCCTACGGCACGAATTGTTTATTGGCGCGCCGAATGATCGAGCGTGGCGTGCGCTTCGTGCAGCTCTACCACTCCACATGGGACGACCACTCCGATCTCGATGCAAATCTGAAAACGAATTGCGCGATGACCGACCGACCCACGATGGCGCTCATCACCGATCTAAAGCGCCGCGGCCTGCTCGAGGAAACGCTCATAGTCTGGGGCGGCGAGTTCGGCCGCACCCCCATGAATGAAGTTCGCCGCGGCAACGTTACCGGCCGCGAAGGCCGCGACCACCACCCCTTCGCGTTCACCATGTGGCTGGCCGGCGGCGGCACCAAACCGGGAACCATCATCGGCGAAACCGACGAACTCGGCTACCACATCACCAAAGACCCCGTCCACGTCCACGACCTGCAAGCGACGATCCTCCACTGCCTCGGCATCGACCACACGAAGCTGACCTATAGGCACCAAGGCCGGGATTTTAGGTTGACGGATGTCGCGGGGAATGTAACAACAAGATTACTCGCATAATTGACATCTGGTTTTTTATTCAGTATATTTGAATTGGAGAGTTTCTAGCGATGGCGATGGGTTCGTCAATAGAGTGGACTGAGGCAACATGGAATCCTGTGACGGGGTGCACCAAAATTAGCCCTGGTTGCAAGCACTGTTATGCCGAACGTATGGCAAAACGCCTACATGCTATGGGCACGCCTCAGTATGCGAATGGATTTAGGCTGACACTTCAGCCGGGAGCCCTCGAACTACCTCTTAAGTGGCGCCAGCCTCGGGTGATATTCGTAAATTCCATGAGCGATCTTTTTCACAAAGATGTGCCCGCTGTATATATTCAGCGCGTGTTTGAAGTCATGGAAAAATGTCCGCAACACACGTTCCAAGTGCTGACCAAACGCCCTGAACGTGCGAGACAAATGAGTAGAAAATTGTCTTGGCCTGGAAACGTTTGGTTAGGAACATCTGTAGAAAACGCGAAATATTTGGAGCGGGTGAGAGAATTGAAGCAAGTACCGGCTGCCATACGGTTTCTATCACTCGAACCTTTGCTTGGCCCATTGTCAGGCTTGAACCTTGAAGCAATACAATGGGTCATTGTTGGTGGGGAATCTGGTCCAGGTGCTCGTCCGATGCGGTACGAATGGGTTGAAGAAATTCGACTAAAGTGTGCGAGAGCAAATGTCGCGTTCTTTTTTAAACAATGGGGGGGCGTGAATAAAGCCAAGACCGGTCGCGAACTGAATGGCACAACTTGGAACGAGATGCCATCTCGCGAATTGCGGTACACGGAGCGATTCGCGAGTGTCACACAGAGCTGATTCTAGTTTTTTCGAGAAGAAACGCGAGTGGTCAAAGCAAAAAGACCATCACATCGAATACTACCTTCCGCCTTACCTCCAGAAAGTCAAAGAGCTCGGACGTCCAATTCTATTGGTAGATGCTTTTGCAGGTCCGGGAACATACGACGATAATCAACCCGGTTCGCCGATCATTTTCTGCAAAGCTGCGCAGTTCGCTCGTGAACGAGGTATTAATGTTGAGGTGAAATGTATCGAACCCGACCCGGATCTTTTTAAGAAACTGCAGCGGAATATAGCGCCGTACGGTTTTGCAGAGCCGATCGCAGGTTCATGCGAAGAAAATATAGATCGTATTGAGAAGTGGGCAAAAAGCTATACGGTTTTCGTGTACTTCGATCCATTTAGACCAACGCAACTTCGATGGGAAACACTACAGCGAGTCTGTAGCCTAGCAAATAGTATGCGGTCCGTAGAAGTGTTGGTGAATTTCCATGCGCCGATATTCGGCCGTTGGGCAAGACAGTATCTAACGAGGCCGCTCCCTCCACTTGATCCTCAAGTTGAAGATATCGACGGCATCGAAGATAGTCTTGCATCTGTTTCAGATTCGTTGGGACCAAGTGACACACTGGGAGGCGACTGGTGGCGAGGCTTCTTCGATAATGAAAAACCTTTTCCTTCACAGGTATTTGAGTTTACCGAGGGCTTCAAGCAGAAGCTTCAAAGGCATATTGCGGAAGTCTGTTACGCAGATGTAAAAGTGGCTGCTCATCACAGTGTTCCAAAGTATTTCATGGTATTCGGGACGCGTAATCATCATGGGCTAAACCTGATGAACGATTCGATGGTGAAGGCCAGAGAGATCATCCACTATTCGGGGGATTTGGAAACCGTCGCGAAAATGAAACAAATCCTATATGCTTTGGTTCCGCATTGTCGGCAGGGACAAGTAAACATCGACACCACGATTATAAGCGCCATACGCCAATTTCCGGCACGAATGAGCCAGACAGAAATCCGTTCTATAATTCGGGATTTGATTGCTGAAGGCGTGTTTGTTCGCACAGGTAAGGTGTCCTTCAATAAAGATTCGATTTGCCAACCTGATTCCCAAGCTGGAGCACTTTTCTAACGCCATTTCGAAAGGCTCCCGTGGGCCGTGCCCGTGTCTTTATCGCGCGGTCAATTGCTGAAAGGACTTAGTGCATGGCTGCAAAGTTGAAAGTCCACTCTTACTTTTCTTCAAGAAGCTAAAAATTGTTCTAGCCTACATCCTACGACTTCGAATACTCAGAGCGCTCTTGTGTGATATCGTTGAATAGCGTATTCTCAGTAGATGCTAACCAGCATCGAACATCTAGCCGAGGAGGCAATGGCACTTCCCAAAGCGTCGCGAGCCAGATTGGCCGACATTCTAGTTGAAAGCTTGGATGTCGCCGAACTGGACGACATCGACATGCTTTGGATGCAAGAGGCCAAACGCCGCCGAGACGATGTCCGCGCCGGCCGCGTAGCGACCATTCCTGGTGACGAGGCCCTCCGCAAGGTACGCGACACCCTGAGCTGATACGCTATGGGTTTCACCTCGAAGCGTTGGCCGAGCATCTCAAATCCACTGCTTACGACGACGAACATGACCGGGCGCGCACCAAGCCAACCTCAATTGCGCCCCAGTTCAAGAAAAGCTACATAGTGTAAGCTACCACCATGGATATGGACGCCTCTCAAAGCTCAAGCTGCGTCGAATCGGAAGTTCAGTTGGCGGAACATCGTCGGCCGGTCGTGTCGCGAACGAAGCGGGTTATTCCGTACCTGTTCGTCTTCGTACTCGGTTCGATATTTGGCGCCATCGTCTTGTTCTACGCCGTCAGCGCGTTGCTTGAGGCGATGCACGGCCCAAAGTGGAGCGGCACAACACGTCTCGTGGAGGAACTAAACTCCGGTGTTGTGAAGCAAGGCGACAAGCTCCCCACCTACGCCGACACGCATGACTTTTCCAATTTCGAGGACGTGGATGATACTGCCTATGGGACAAATACGTTCGAGGAGCGCGGCAGAGGGATCAACCTCACAATCTTCTGGTATCGCCCACCCTCAACAAACGACCGAATCTTACACTCCGCATTCCTGGCCAACGGTGCCAAAAACTACTGGCACGATCGCTGGTTCTTCTATGATCCCGAACGCATGACAATTCATGTCCGCCTTTCGGAAGAATCCGCACGTAGCGCCAATTAAATACGGGCCGTTTCCTCCGGCGCGAGCGTACCGTC
>CALEZK010000332.1 GCA_937928585.1 uncultured bacterium
GGCGCGCCCTCGAACAATGGTCCTTCCCCATCTGCTCTGATGGCAACTGGAAGCCAGGCATGATCGCGTGGGCGCACGGAACCGCCGTGGATTCAGAGGGCAACCTGTACCTGTCAGATGTTGCCGACGAGGATAAGACCCACAGAGTGCAAAAGTTTCGCAGACTTAACGCAGAGAAGTAGTTATTCATGCTTTGGTATATCGTTAACAACAATCAAGCTATCGCGAAGAAACTCTCGGATTTCGCCGTTACGGAAAGCGGGCCACTTGGAGCGATTCAAGCGACTCCAGTGGGACAAATAGAGGATCTTTTGTGCCACGCTCGTGGATAGACTCCCGATTCGGAAAGCTCGTTAGGTACACCGTAAAGGGGCTATTTTTGCTATGACTAGTACTTGCGATCGCCCATTTCACGAGCCGTGGCGCTTACGAAACTGTTTCGACACAAAATATCAATTTCACATGCCCGGAATCGTATTCGCGACAAACCCAATCTTGTTGGAGGGAGCGATAGGTCTGGTGGCGGCGCTCGAACTCCGCAGCAAACTCAATACAAAGCGCAAGGAACGCAAGAAAAAATGAAGACTTCTCGAAATTTCTTCCGTAAAATGAAATTCTTGATCTATTTTCAACTGTTCTTTCTGAGCATTCAGTCTTCGTTTGGCCAAGTGAATTTGCTCCCCTTCGATGTAAAACTGGAAACTGTCGCGAGCTACGACGGTGGCGACTGGATCTGGTTTCATCCACGCCTTGCGCCAGCGCCGACAGTCAGGAAAGACGGCAAACCCGCGGTTGTCATGACACTGCAACGGCATCTCGATGCCAGCGACTACTATTCCGGAATGTACGCGATGCGCACGGACGACTTCGGCGTGACCTGGACCCCGCCAGCCGAAGTTCCCGAGTTAGAATGGCGCGATGGCGACGACGGCGAAACCATTGCAGTCTGCGATGCGACGCCGGGCTGGCATGCGAAGACCGGCAAGATTATTGTCTTCGGTTTGCAGTTGCGCTACAGCAAGGATGGCGCGCAACTCGAGGAAAAACCCCGCTCTCTTCAAACCGCGTACAGCGTCCACGATCCTATCGCGAATACGTGGTCGACTTGGCGTACCTTTGAATTGAAGGATAACGACACCAAGTTTTATATCTCGGGTCCAGGCTGTTCGCAGTGGCTCGTGCAGGATGACGGCAACATTCTTTTGCCTATTTACTACAAGAGCTCTGAGACGGGTGTCTATTCCGTTACGACGCTTAAATGCAGCTTCGACGGCGAGACTGTGCGCCCACTGGAGTATGGCAACGACATGCACCTGAACGTCGAACGAGGACTCTGCGAACCTTCAATCGCGCTATATAACAACACCTACTACCTGACGATTCGAAACGATGTGAAAGGCTATGTGACGACCAGCAAGGATGGCCTGCACTACGATCCAATTAAGGAATGGACATTCGACGATGGCGGCGAACTTGGCAACTACAACACGCAGCAGCATTGGCTCACGCATAGCGACGGGCTGTTTCTTATCTATACCCGCCGCGGCGCGAACAACGACGCGGTTTTTCGCAACCGCGCGCCGCTCTTCATGGCACAGGTTGATCCGGAGAAACTGGTCGTCATGAGGGCAACAGAGAAAATTCTGATGCCCAACACCGGCGCTACCTTCGGTAATTTTGGCGCCACTGCCATCGACGAGAATGAATCATGGGTGACAGACGCGGAAGGAATCTTTGGCGAAGCGCTCAAGCCGGGCGTCGTTGCGCGGGTGCTCAACGCCCGCATCGTGTGGTCAAAACCGAATCGCTTGATGGCCCCGAAGCAGTAAATTCCAAGATCCTATTTGCCAAGCTGCGTAATTTTGCGAAGCGCTCGAACCTCTGCATCGCTCAATTCCCGCCATTCGCCGGGCCGAAGCCCTTTGACTTTTACGCCGCCAATAGCGATGCGCTGTAACTCGCTTACGGGATGACCGACATGCGCGCACATGCGCTTTACTTCCCTGTTGCGGCCTTCAGTCAGAACGAGCTGGACCAGCGTCGAGTTCTCGCCAAGTGATTTAATCTGCACGCGCGCGGGGGCGGTCATGCCGTCCTCAAGCTCAACCCCTTTTTCGAGCGCTATGGCGGTATCAGTCGTCATTCGGCCCTTTACCCAGGCGAGATACACCTTCTCGACGAGGTATTTGGGATGCGTGAGTCTGAAAGCAAGCTCACCGTCGTTGGTGAGCAGCAACGCGCCTTCGACATCGAAGTCCAAACGGCCAACAGGAAACACC
Organism: uncultured bacterium; assembly: GCA_937928585.1. Classification (GTDB taxonomy): domain Bacteria; phylum Hydrogenedentota; class Hydrogenedentia; order Hydrogenedentales; family SLHB01; genus JABWCD01. The sequence continues at coordinate 2,280 of CALEZK010000332.1, forward strand.
CGCGTGTTCATTCCGTGGAGACAATCCAACACAGTCCTTCGGTTATGGGTGTCTTTTGCTGTAGTGACGACGCCGCGTGGCTTGTTGAGCAATATGTAGACTTTGAAATCCGTGTGCAGGGGCTTGCCATCTACCTGGACCTGGTCCCGTTCGGGATCGACGGACTGGCCGAGGGTTGCAACCTCCCCGTTCACCGTGACACGCCCAGCGGATATGATTTCCTCGGAAGCACGGCGCGAAGCGACGCCGCAGGATGCCATGAATTGTTGCAGCCGCATGCGCTGCTACGTCATCTCGCGGACTTCGTCCATCGAGGGAAGTTCCTTCAAACTCTTGATCCCGAAATGGACGAGAAACTCGTCAGTGGTACGGTAGAGCTTAGGACGACCCGGCACCTCCGCAACACCGACAACCTTGATGAGCCGTTTCTCCTGCAGGGTGTCGAATGCGTGCGAAACGCTGACACCGCGAACGGATTCCACTTCGGCGCGGGTCACAGGTTGCTTGTAAGCGATGATCGCCAACGTTTCGAGCGCGGAGCGCGACAGCTTATTGCTCTTTTTGATCTGCAGCAGGCGTCGAATATACGGCGCAAAAGACGGGCGCGTGATCAGCTGATACCCGCCCGCAATCTCGCGCAATGCATAGGGCGCGTTGGGCGCGTCGAGCTCTTCGCGCAATTCCTCCAGCAGGTTTATCACAACGTCTTTGTCAATATCGCCCAAGGCCTCGGCCAATCGGTCGGCACTCATGGGACGATCACTTACGAAGAGCAGCGCATGCAGTGCCACCCGCGACTCGTCGCGTCCAAGCGATTCGACCGGCTCCAGGTCGGCGACTTCTTCTTCCCGTTCGATCTCTGACATAGCCCTCTCGTTACATCGTCTTTCCGGCCAGTTCCACGAATGGCCGCAACCCGTCCATCAATTCTTTGAACTTCTTCGGTTTTAACGACTGCCCACCGTCGGAAAACGCTTCCACCGGACGCGGATGCACTTCCACCATAATGCCGTCGGCGCCCGCTGCCGCCGCAGCCTTCGCGATCGCCGGCACGAGATCCCAGTGTCCCGTTGCATGACTCGGATCCAAAAATACCGGCAAGTGAGACAATTTCTTGAGCACCGGCACGGCGGCAATGTCACAAGTGTTGCGCGTTTCAGTCTCGAAGGTGCGAATGCCACGTTCGCACAGTATTACCTGTTTGTTGCCTTCGGACATGATGTACTCCGCCGACATCAGCAATTCCGTGATGGTCGACATCATGCCCCGCTTCAGGAAAACTGGCTTTCGTGCCCTGCCCACAGCCTTGAGCAAGCCGAAATTCTGCATGTTACGGGCACCCACCTGCAACATATCCGCGTATCGCTCTACGAGGGGGACTTGCTCGGGCGTCATCACCTCGGTAACGATCGGCAGACCGGTCCGATCGCGGGTCTCCGCGAGCAGCTTGAGGCCCTCTTCTTCCAGCCCCTGAAACGAATACGGCGACGTGCGCGGTTTGTATGCGCCGCCGCGCAGCATGTGCGCACCTGCAGCTTTGACCACGTCGGCAGTCTCATTGATCTGTTCGCGAGATTCCACGGAACAGGGGCCGGCTATTACCCTGAATGTGCCGCCCCCAACGCTGACTCCACCGACCTCGAAGGTGGTGTCTGCCGTGTGCAGTTCCCGCCCAGCGAGCTTATATGGCTTCAGTATGGGCATCACATTCTCAACGCCAGGCATTGAACCCAACGCCTCGAGCAGCGACGCCTTGTCGCGTTCGTCTCCGACCGCGCCAACAACGGTCCGCTCGACGCCTTCAATGAGATGGGCCTGATACCCCAACTCTTGAATCTTCGTCACTACGCGTTGGATGTCAATGATCATCGTGCTCCCTCGAAGTGCCCAATCGACCCGGGACTTCCTATGCCCAGCAGATTAATGCTGTCTCATGCTTATCGGCAAGATCCGGATGGCTGGGAATTACGCGCACGGTGAATCCCTGCTGCCCAGTCTTGTCACAGAGAATCGCGCCTTCAAAGCGGAAAATCCCGCCATCCAGTTTCTCAACGCATCGCATCGGCGAAGCCTTACCCTCGATGATGCGGCCAAACGCGTCAACATCGCCATAGAAAACTTCTACGGTAACGTCTTTGTCGG
>CALEZK010000333.1 GCA_937928585.1 uncultured bacterium
TAGAGGAAGTATTGGGTGTCTTCGTTCTGCGTGCCGGGGGCGAGGGTGCGGCCGATTACGCGGCCGTAAGCGTCGTAGTGGTAGCGCAGGGCGACGCTCGCGGAAACGGGCGCGTCCGTGCCTACATCGTCAAAGCGGAAGATCGCCTTTTCGCCTACGCCGAAGCCGACGTATGCGCCGGTGAAGATGCTGGTTTCGGATTCGATGGACTGAGCTTGGCTGGATCCCGCGAGAACTTGGCGAACGCTGATGCGTTCACCAGATAATTGGATGGTGACGTCGTGCCACTGCTCTTTAGGGATCGCCACTGCGACGCCGCCCAATTCGGTGACAGCGTCGTCGTTCCATTCACGCAGGTAGATTCCGTCGGGTTGAATCACCAGCGCGAGGAAGGTCCATTCGCCTGTCGTTGCATGCTCCGTCGCGCGGACAATGACTTGTGCGTAATACTCGGGATCGAAATGGTCGAACGCTTGATTGCTATTGCCGTCGGGGTCTTGCGGGTCGTGTCCGCTCCAGTACCGGAAAGCGAACCGCTGCATCGATGCGTTCATCGGCCATCGAATGCGGCCCGCGCCGGTGCTGGTTTCTTCGAGGTAGCCGTTGCTGATCTCCCAATCGCCAGAATCGATCTCGGTGCCGTTGGGCAACGCGGTAAAGTCAACGAAGCCCGCGCCAGCACCGAGGCGCAATTCTTTCAGTCGCCCCATCGCGTCGTACACGTACGAATTGTCGGAATCGAGCAAGGCGTTCAACCGGCCCGCCGCGTCGTAACCGAGTGCACCCTTGGGGCTATCGGAGTATTGATGCAAGCGGCTGCCCGTACCGGAGAATTCGTACCCAATGTTCGTTCGGTTGCCTGCGGCGTCCAGTGTGTACGTCTCGTCGGGGGATGACTCCATTCGATTGAGCGCGTCATAGGAATAGGTATGGACACCCTGCTCCGCGGGTGCGCCGGTAGTGATATTTCGTTCTAGACGATTGTAGTTCGCGTCCCACTCGTTCGTCCGCGCATCCAGCGTCGTGGTTGATGGGCTTAGATCGGTGTGGGTTGTGCCAGAAACGCGATAACCGTCTTCGCTGGGGTTGTATGCAAAATTGGCCCTGACTTCGCCGCCGAGCGTTTGCCTGACGCGCCTGCCACCGACGTAGTCGATCGTCGCAATTGGCGTTGTCCCTTCCAAGATTCCATTCATGCGTCCGGCATTGTTGTATGAGTAGTCGAGCGTGCGACCGCCGGGCAGTTCCACTTCGGCAGGTTGGCCAGTGTGTAGATAGGAAGTCTTGAGTGTGCGGGAGATTGCCCCAAAGTTTGCTTGCTTGATAACCGATGGCGGGTTTGCGAGATCGTTATAGGTTATTGTGGTGGACGTTGTGATTGCATCAGCGCCGCTTGCAGTTGTTTGAGTGACACGGCCCAGTCCGTCGTAGTCGAATGATTCGGAGGTCGAAAGAACGCCGGTGGGCGCGGTGGTAGTACGCGTCTTCACGCGTCCTTCGTCGTCAAAGGTGTTGGTGACGAGCGTGCCGTCCTGGTTGCGGATTTGCAGGGGGCGTCGCATGGCGTCGAATTGCAGGACGGTTATTGAGGAGCCGTCGGCGTAGGTCACTTGATTTCGACGATCCAGCGCGTCGTAACGATAGGACGTGGTGAACTGCTTCGGGTCGGTCTGGCTGATTAGACGGCCATTCAGGTCGAAAGACTGGGCAGTAGATGCCAGCAGCGTTTGGCCGTTGGGGGCGTAGTGCTGAGTGCCGATTTGCCGGTTTAGGTTGTCATACGCGTAGCGACGAATGTTTCCGTTGCCGTCTACGGTTTCGCGCACACGATTCAAGGAATCGTATCGCATAAGTGTTTCGTGGTCGGCCATGTCGGTCGTCGAAATCTGCCGGTTCAGATTGTCGTATGCAGATTCCGAAGTCGTCGTTTGATTTGCGCCGGCTTCGTTTTCTTCGTGGGTCACGATTTGGGTTACGTTCGAGTTTGGGTCGTATTCGTATGTCGCGGTGTTTCCTTGTTCGTCGGTCGTCACGCGGGGGAGGTGCATGCTGTCATAGCCGGTGGTGATTGTCCGGCCTTCGGGATCGACGGTTTTCCAAAGTTGGCCGGCGGGTGTGTAGAAGAACGATGTGCCATTTGTATCGGAATTCAAGCGAACGTTCGAGATGCGGCCTCTTTCGTCATACGCCGTGCGTGTGGTTGAAAGGAGGTTGTTGGCAGTTCCGTGGACGGTTTCTTCGAGTATTTGCCCCCGGTTGTTTCGCAAGACAACGGATCTGAAAGTTCCGATGCGGTCGATAGTTTTCGATAGGCGTCCGTAGTTGTCGTATTGGTTGGTAACGCTTGTGTTATCGGGAAAAAGCTGTTCGGCGACGTTTCCCCAATTGTCGTAGTTGTACGTCGTAACTTCGGCGCCAGAGCGCGTAGAACGGAACAGGAGACCGCGCTCGTCATATTCGTACAACATGTCATTGCCAGGCTGCGATCCGGATGTCGCCTCCGGCGTCGAGACTAGGAAATTTCTCCCGCCGGCCAAGTAGTCGTATGCAGTGGTGGCCGCGAGAAGTGATTTGTCGTGTACGATTCGGCTGACACGGTCCATCACGTCATAAACGTACTCGGTGATAATGGGCGAATTAACGGTACCGTTATCGTCGATGTTTGCTTCTGAGATTGAAAGTACATTGTTGTTTTCGTCGTATGTGTAGGTGGTGTTTGGGCTGGGTATGCCGGGTGCAGGTGAGGGGGCAGCGGTGAACTCCAACTGATCGTAGGGTGTGAAGGTGTAGGAGTATGCGTTACCCTTGGGATCAATGGATGCAGCCAATCTTCCGGCAGCGTCGAATCGGTTAATGGTGGTAACTTTTTCGCCACTGGAATCTTGTACGGCCTTTACTTCGTAGGAACCGTCGGCATTGAATGTATGGGTGAATTTGTCGGTTCGCGGAAAGGCTTCCGCACCCGATTCGTTGACGGTGTTGGGAGACGTATGCGTGTCAACGAGTCCGTTGGCGTGGTACGTAAACGATTCGGACGTTAAAGCTGGCGCCGGGTAGGTAATAGTTGTGACGTTCGCTTTCGAATCGTACTGGTAATGCGTTGTGAGCGTGAATGTACCCTGCTGATCGAAATCAGAAACGTCTACAAACTCAAGCAGATGCAGTCCACTTGAATGACTGGGAAGATAGCGGTTTGCCGTGTGAATCGGACCACTGCCTGCAAGATTGTATACGTCAGTTGTCGTGATGTGGCCCCGTTTTAATGGCTGGGAATCGATATCTGTCTCGTAGCCAAATATTGTATGTGTGCCGCCCGAATCACACATCTCCGTAAGATTGAATTGATTGTTCCATGCGTATCGTGTTTCGTAGAAATCTTGGGGGTTTCCGCCTCGCACTCCGGGGACAAGTAGATCGAGCGTGGTGGCGCCAATGGTTTCTTCCGGCGAGGCAATTCCCAGGTATTGGCGTTCGCGGACGACTCGGTTGCTTGCGTCGAAGAGATACTCTGTTATGAAGCCGTGCTCGTTCTTGACGAAGGTTTGATGACGCGGTTCAATTGTCGTGGTGGATGCGGGGCCGATATCGATCGGGGGAACTTCTCCCGCATCAAAATCGTCGTATGAATAAGTCCGGGTAATCGTGGGGTCTTCAAAACTTTGCCGAATAACTCGGCCATCGGCGTCATACTCATTTTCGACGACGATTCGGTTCTTTGCATCGATTATCCTTGTTAGCAAACCGGACAACTCTGGCTCGCTATTTACGGAATAGGTGTATGTCACGGAGCGCTCCAGATCCGTGCCTGGCAAGTATGTGACGCGCGCGAGATCTCCGGGTGTACCATCTGGGACACTGTCGTTGTCAATGTCGTCGAAGGTTTCCGAGTAGTAAACGTATTCCACTTGCCGCTGTAATCCACCCGCTTCGGATATGGATTTTAGTTTCCCAGAGTTCCCGGGGTAGTACTGGAAGTCGTAGACTCGATTGAGCGTATCCGTGACTTGGGCAACCCTTTGAATCGTATCGAATTCGATGTGAATCGCGTTTCCGTTGCGATCGCGTATCTCGCTCACCCTTGAGTTTTCCAAAAGGACAGGTTGGTAGGCGGTTATGATGCCTTCTAGTAACCAAATAGTTCCGTCATCCCACCGAATAAAACTCTCACTGTTGCCCGTGTCCAGCCCCAATACGCAAGGCCAGCCAGCCTCTGCGTTGTACAGAAGACGATTCTCCAGCCCCGGCCCGCCGTCAACCGTCTGACCAACCGCCTTTGTGAATGCGACAATTCGGTTGCTGCCTACCAACGCAGCGAGTGTGGACGGCGCGGGGGCTTGCTTTCTAAATACGCGTAAGTTGAACGAAGATTCCCATTTATTGCCTATATCTGAGTTGAGGCCTCCCCTCGACAGATAGCGTCTGGCGAAAACAGTATCGAGGCCCAATCCAGGTACGGCGAGATCGACTGCATGTTCAGTGAAATCGCCGGAATACAGACGCATGATGCCGCCCGTTGAGCCGCTCGGACCCCATGCGGGAGCGGTGCCGTCGAGCGTGTTGGCTAAGGGCATGTCCAATCCATTCACAGGGTGGCTATTCACAAGGGGATCTGTATAAGCGCGTACGTCAAATGTTGAAACCAGCACTTCAATGGCTTGTCCGCCAACTACCGGCTCTATTTCCTGTTCATTCCCACCATTCAAGCGAGTCCATCGCGTAACGGGTTGTGGGTAGCTAGGGTGATTTACTTCAATACGTACAGTGGGATGTTTAGCAGTCGGGACAGTAAAAATTATTGTTAGCGTAGCTCCACTCTTGACTGTCTGGATAACCGTTCCAACTTCTTCTCCATTTTCAACGAGACTGACGGTCACGTCTGCCGAATTGAAAGGTTGCGGTTGTCCATCGCGGAAAATCCGGAATACTATGTTGCTTTCACTCTGAGCGCGCGCTTGGCAACAGGTGAGAATAATTACTAGAACTAGCGAAAACTTAAACATTTGGCAAATCACTGCGGCCAAACCATCCTCTGGCCTTAAGCTTGTTCGATTGTGTTGCTTCGCGCAATCTAACACGTGATCGGAAACCAGAATTCTTTTCTTACTCATGGCTCATCTCCGGGTCGACCACGGTGATGGCGACGGATTTTGTGTTGTCGGTTTCGTTGATCTCGAACAGTCTGTCGTCGTTCGTGTTGACGATGAGGTAGTAGCGGCCGGGGGCGATGTCTGTCAGCGGTATGGCGGCAAGGCCGACTGTTTGGCTGGTTCCTGTGGACAATGACTGCGTGGCGGTTGTAGTGCCAAGTTTGAGATCGTTTGCGTCGAGTGTTTCGTTGAGCGAGATGTAGAGTGCATCTTTCCTTCCTATAGGGAAGGCGGTGGTGCCGTCGTTGCTGACGGAGGCGCTGAGACCAATGGCGTCGCCCGTTTGGAACTGCTGGCCAATGGAAACGCCGGTGATTGAATCGACCCTGACATCCGGCGCGGTTAAGGACGCAGTGGACTGAATCTGAATCTCGGCAGTTTTTGTGTTTGAGCCGTACTGGGTGCGTATCGTCAAACTGGCGGTATAAGTACCAGCTTGTGCGTATACCTGAGTATGGGGACCCTTGCCGAACGTGGTGGTGCCGTTGCCGAAGGTCCAGCGCCATTCACTGATTTCGCCTTCACCAGGATCTGAAGTGTCTGTGAAGGTGATGTAGTGGTCTTCATACTTCGTACCAGAGGGGGACACTGCGAACGCAGCGTTTGGCGGTTCATGAATCCGGATAGTGACGCTTGCGGTGTCTTCCTGGCCATCGCCCTGCACCACGCGTAGCGTCACGGTTTTTTCGCCGGGCTCGGCGAATTCTACGTTGACCTGTGTATTGCCGGGGGGGGAGTTGCCGGGAACTGTCCACGTTCGTGTTTGAACACTTTGATTTCTACCGGGCGTCGAAACATCCGTCAAACGAATGCGATATGGCGCAGTTTGCGGCTCGATGTACTCCACCTGTATTGCGGCTTTTGGCGGTCCTTCGAATTCGATTATTTTCTGTACCGAGGACTGAATCGCCGTTCCGGTGACCGTTACTGTTAGCGTCACGCTAACCGCGGCTTCGGTCGCATAGGTGTGACTTGTGCTTTGCCCACTCCCCGAGGTGCCATCACCAAATTGCCATGACCATGTCAGGTCCTCCGACAGGTGGGTCGAGCATGCTCCATTGAAAGTTAGCGTGAGTCCATCGGACGTTGTAGTGAAATCGATCACGGGATTCTGTGCAAAATTCGCTGTGATCGCCTTGTCGCTGTTCATGACGATTGACCAGGTCAATGATTCGCCGGGTACCGGAGAAATTTCGGCAGCATTCGGCCCCGCCCAGCTTTCAAACGTGTATCCGTTTAGCGGATTAGCCGTAAAGGTGACTGTTTGGCCATGAGTGTATCCACCGTTGCTAGGTAGCGTGATGACGTTGACCGTTCCAGATTCAGGGTCTGCTTCAATAGAGAGGGTGTGGACAACTTTGGAGAACTCTTCAAAGATGTCTGCCGCACCTAGTGCAATGCGCTGAATGATTAGTTCATCCAGCATGCCCACGAAACGGTTTTCATTGTTTTCGCCGGCGCCTACTTTGAAATTGGTGATGTTGGGTTCGAAGTGCTCCAGCAATCCCGGAATGCTGGGCCCCAGGGGTTCGGCGTTGATGTAGAAGGAGACTGTTCCCGCGTCAAAGACGACACCGAGGTGATGCCATTCGCCGAGTTCGAATGTTGACGGAATGGAGACTGCTTCTTCGAAGGTATTGCCGTCGCCGTAACGCAACATGACTGAATTCGGGTAACCAGTGGGATTTACCACGATTTCATAGCCCGAGTTTGGATCGCCCGGATCGCGCTTTGAGAGGATGGTCTGGTTCGCGCCCGAGCCGGCAAGCTTGAACCATGTCATCATTGTGGCTTGATCCGTCAAATCGAACGGCGACGTGTTGTCTTGAACGTCATACTCGGCGGTTGCCCCGCTGCCCGAGGCGATTTCGAGCGCCGATCCCAGAATGCCGCTCGTGACCTGTGTCGCGTTGGAG
>CALEZK010000334.1 GCA_937928585.1 uncultured bacterium
CCCGAGTTAACGCCGTGTAAAGCACGTTTCGTTGGAGCATGATGTAGTGTTCCGTCAGTAGCGGCAATACGACGGCGGGGTACTCGCTCCCTTGGGCCTTGTGCACCGTGCTCGCATACGCCAGCGTGAGTTCGTCCAGCTGCTCAAATGCATAACACACCGGACGCTCGTCAAACTCCACCACGACTTCACGAACATCTTCGTTCACCTGCCGGACAAAGCCAATATCGCCGTTGTAAACCTCCAATTCATAGTTGTTGCGCAACTGCATCACTTTGTCTTGTAGCCCGAACGTGCGCTGGCCAATGGTTCCAAGTTTGGGATTCAACGCCGTGCGCAACGATTCGTTCAGGCGCGACACGCCGGAGTCGCCGCGGTGCATTGGAGCGAGTACCTGAATGTCACGCATCGGATCCAACTTGAACCGTGCCGGTAGGCGGGAGGTAACAACTTCGACAACCGTTTCAAGTGCACGCGCAGGGTCCGTCCGCTCGATAAAGAAAAAATCACGGTCGTTAAACACCGGGAATTCTCCGACGTTGACGCGGTGCGCGTTGCTGATTATCCCGCTCTCAGCCGCCTGTCGAAACACGGTCTTAAGCCTGACGACCGGCAGGAGTCCGCTTGCAATCACGTCCAGAAGCACATTGCCTGGCCCCACGGACGGCAATTGATCGACATCCCCGACCAATATGAGTTTGCATTGAGGCGGCAGGGCACGCAATAGACTGTGCATGAGGTATACATCGATCATTGAGCATTCGTCGATGACGACAAGATCGGCGACAAGCGGGTTGCCTTCATGCCGTAGAAAACCGCCCTGTGCCGGGCTCCATTCGAGCAATCGGTGAAGGGTGAGTGCCTCGCGTCCCGTGGTTTCGCTCATCCGTTTCGCCGCGCGGCCAGTTGGAGCAGCCAAAAGTGGTTGGAGTTTCTTTTTCGCAAAGATCGCGAGCAGCCCATTCAATAGCGTTGTTTTTCCTGTGCCCGGCCCGCCGGTAATAACTATGACTTTCGCGCCCGCTGCAATCCGAATCGCGTCGCGTTGCTCGGCGGAGAGTTCGATCTTGTTTGTCTGCTCCACCCACGCAACCGCTCTTTCAACATCGATGGGAACGGCCTCCGCCGGTACGCCAAGTATTCGTTTCATCCATTTGTCGCAGCCGGTTTCCGCGACATGGAGTCGCGGAAGAAAAATTGCATCCTGTTCGCGAACGACCTGTTCTGCCGCCTGCATCGCTTCAAGTGTGGAACGCACGCGCACCGCGTCGATTTCCAATAGTCGCACGGCCTCTTCCATCACTTGGTTCTCGCGCAAGTAGCAGTGCCCATCGTTTGTCGCGTTTTTCAGGACATGCAATATGCCCGCCGCAATGCGTTTGGGCGCATCTTTCACGATGTCCAGCTTACCCGCGATTGAATCCGCTGTCTTGAAGGAAATTCCGGAAATGTCTTCCGCCAGTCGGTACGGATTGTCCCGTAATACCGTCACTGCCGTGTCCCCATACATCTTATAAATGCGTGCAGCTTGTGAAGGGGGAATCCCGTGGCCTTGTAAGAACAACATGATCGACTGGATTGCGCGTTGCGATTCCCACGCAACGCGAATCTGTTCCGCGCGCTTGGCGCCGATTCCGGGGACCCCGCGCAACTTCTGCGGCTCTTCGTCAATGACGCGAAGCGTATCCACGCCAAAAGCGGTGACAAGTTTTTTCGCGAAATGAGGCCCTATGCCCTCAATGAGACCCGAACCAAGATATCGTTCAATCGCTTCGGCTGTTGCGGGTCGCACGGTTTCGAAGCGTTCAACGCGCAGTTGTCGTCCGAAGCGTTGGTCTTCTATCCACCTTCCCCAGATACGAACCGTCTCGCCGGGAGAGACGGGGAGGGAGTGCCCGACAAACGTTACCAACCCCGGTAAGTTCTCCGCCTGCATTCGCGCAACGACAAACCCATTTTCCTGATTCTCGTAAACAATCCGCTCGACTGTGCCCTGCGCATAACCCTCCTGGAGCGCGTTGTCGATTACGTCTCGTATCGTGATCTGTCTGCCTGCAGGCTGTGTCATCTAAGAACTATCTCCAGCGCGTACGACGAAAACGTCGAATGCGCCCGCGCATATGTCGCGCCAGTCACTCATTCAGCCACCAATAGGCGCGCTGTTAAAC
>CALEZK010000335.1 GCA_937928585.1 uncultured bacterium
TTCGTGATTGGCGCGGGCGTCGCGGGGTTACAGGCGATCGCGACGGCGAAACGACTGGGCGCGCGCGTTGATGCATTCGATACGCGACCGATTGTAGAGGAACAAGTCCGCTCGCTTGGCGCGAAGTTTGTAAAAATAGATCTGGGCGAGACGGGGCAGACCAAAGACGGTTACGCCAAGGAACTGACCCCGGAACAGCAACAGACGCAACGCGCTGCAATGGCCGCGATTTGTTCGCAATCCGACATCGTCATTACCACGGCGCAACTGTTCGGCAGGATCGCATGAAGCCGGGCAGCGTAATCGTCGATCTTGCCGTGGAAACCGGCGGCAATGTGGAAGGCTCGACTGCGGGAGAAGAAGTCGACGTCAACGGCGTGAAGATCATCGGGCTTGCAAATCTACCCGGCCGCGTAAGCGCCCATGCGAGCCAAATGTATTCTTCCAACGTGACAAGTCTCGTCGAAGAGTTCTGGAACAAGGAATCCAAGACTTTCACGATCGATCAAAACGACGAAATTATTCGCGGCTGCCTCATTACGCATGGCGGCGAGATCGTGAATGAAACAATCAAGACGCTATATGCGAGGGGCCGGGAGTAAGCGACGATGATGGAAATGATGTTGCTCTTGTTTACCTTTGTGCTGGCCATTTTCCTTGGGCTGGAACTCATTTCCAAAGTGCCGTCCATGTTGCATACGCCGCTTACATCGGGATCGAACGCGATATCCGGAATCACGATTGTCGCCGCGCTGGTCGCCGCGGGCACCGATATCGATCATCGGTTGAACACCGTGCTCGGCGTGCTCGCAGTTACATTCGCAACCATCAATGTAGTTGGCGGATACCTTGTTACAAACCGAATGCTCGCAATGTTTAAAAGCAAAGAAAAGAACGCGCAGTCGTGAGTATTGAAGTCCTCACCGCTACCCTTGCCTCCGCGGGTGAACAAGAACCTGGCGGCAGGCTCATGCTTATCGAAGTCTGCTACATCGTTGCCTCGATATTCTTCATCATTGGCCTGAAGTGGATGAGTTCCGTCGAGCGCGCGCAACGCGGGAACGTGCTGTCCGGAATCGGAATGCTGATCGCCGTCGTCGCGACATTGATGAACTCGGGCATGTCGTATCAGTGGATACTCATAGGCCTTGCGCTTGGCAGTATTATCGGCGCGTGGTCCGCGTTAAAGGTTCCCATGACGTCGATGCCGGAATTTGTCGGGTTGTACAACGGCTTTGGCGGACTTGCGAGTTTACTGGTCGGAGTTGCCGAGTACGTTTTGAATCAACCCAAGTGGGCCGCGGGCGCGATTGTGGAAGGCCCCGCGCCCATCTGGTTCACCTCTTCCGCGGTCTATCTGACCGTGCTGATTGGCGGGGTGACGTTTTCCGGCAGCATGGTTGCCTACTGCAAACTGGCCGAGAAGCTCATATCCGGACGCCCGCTGCTGTTCAAGGGCCAGCATTTAGTGAATGCATTGATACTGGTTGTTTTGATTCTGCTTGGTATCACATTCGCCGTTACGCCGACTGCCGAATATATGTTGCTCGTGCTCGCGGTGACGGTAGCGTTGTCCTTATTGCTTGGCGTCCTCATCACGATTCCCATTGGCGGCGCAGATATGCCCGTGGTCATATGTTTGTTGAACAGCTATTCGGGACTCGCGGGCGCCGCGGCGGGTTTTGTCATTCTCAATCCAGTGCTGATTATCGCGGGATCCCTGGTCGGCGCGAGCGGCATCATTCTCTCCGTAATTATGTGCAAAGCGATGAACCGTTCCTTTGCGAACGTCTTCTTTGGCGGGTTCGGCGCGACATCGGGCGCGCAAGCATCGGGCGCAAAAGGCGAAGCGAAGGCGATTTCACCCGAAGACGCCTACCTCGTGCTTGAGGCCGCGAATTCCGTTGTCTTCATCCCCGGATACGGCATGGCAGTAGCGCAGGCGCAGCATGTCGTGCGTGAACTTGGTGAAGTGCTTGAGAAGAACGGGGCTGATGTTCGCTATGCGATTCACCCTGTCGCGGGTCGCATGCCGGGCCATATGAATGTCCTGCTTGCCGAGGCAAACGTGCCCTATGAAGCGCTCGTGGAGATGGACGACATCAATCCGTTGATGGAAACGGTAGACGTAGCGATCATCATCGGCGCGAACGACGTGGTGAACCCCGCAGCGCGCGAAGACAAGTCCAGCCCGATTTATGGCATGCCGATCATCAACGCGGATAAGGCTCGCACGGTGTTCGTGTTGAAACGATCGATGGCCTCCGGTTTCGCCGGTATCGAGAACCCGCTCTTCTATCGCGAGAATACCCGCATGATTTTTGGCGATGCCAAAGCAACCGTGCAGGCAATCGTCAGCGAATTCAAGGCGGGCTAATCCACGCGCACCAGCACTTTTCCCATGGGCCCCCGACTGAGTCGTGTGAACGCCTCTTGGACGTCGTCGAACGGCAGCACGGAATCGATGATAGGTTTTGCGCCGGTGGTTCGGAGCGATCCTACGATCCTTGTCCATGCGTCTTGTGCCTGTTCCGGCGAGTACGCACCAACAGCGACGCCTTCGATGCGCGCGCGTTTGAAAATGAGATGGCCGAGAGATAATTCGGATAGAAATCCGTCTAGCAGGCCTACAACGCCGATGCACCCGCCCTCGGCGAGTACATTGAGGCTTGATTGCAGGTAGGCTCCGCCAAGGTTCTCGACCACGATGTCGCAGCGTCCGCCGTTTAGCGCGTTCAACACGTCCGCTTCCATCGAATCGGGTTTGGTCGAATCGACGACAATGTCCGCGCCCAGCGCCTTAAGTCGATCGCGCTTCTCCGTACTGCGCGATCCCGCGACTACGCGAGCGCCGAGCGCATGCGCGAGCATCACCGTTGCAGTTCCAACGCCACCGGACGCGCCATTGACAAAAACGGTCTGGCCTTTGGATAGCTTGCCAATATCGACCAGTGCGCGCCAGGCAGTGAGCAAGACCAAGGGCCCGGCGGCACCCTCTTCCAGGGTCCACCCATCGGGAAGGGGCGCCAACAATGTCTCTGGAACCGTACAATACTCCGCAAGCGTTCCGTCGCGCGTTACGCCCACTTCTCCACGCAGGATGATGACCCGGTCGCCAACGGTGAACTTGCCGGCGATTGCAGCCTCTTCAATGGTACCCGCGCCGTCGCGTCCGACAACCAATGGCGGCGGCGCGGTGCGCGGATACAACCCGCGCACGGTGAGCGCATCCGCGGGATTCAACGCGGCGAAAGCTACACGCAAAAGCACTTCGCCGTTACCCGGGACCGGCCTAGGGCCCACTTCCAGACGAAGGTTTGAAAGGTCGCCATACTCATGAAACCGCCAATATCGCATAAGAAAACTCCGGTGGTAGCGCCTTCACCAACTGCACCGCTTAGCCCCGATTCTTCACGCGCACATGTCATATATCCAAATATCCGAAGGGAAGGCAGCGGTTAATAAAGTCTCGACAAGCAGTGCCTCATTATACGGTGTGCGTGTGAGAAATGTGGGTTAGACGCGGCTCGGCGCAGTTTATTCTCTCAACGACTGCATGATTCGCATTGCGACGGGGTGTTGTGGCGCCAGTTCGAGCGCGCGCGCGGCCGCCTTTCGCGCAGGCTCGGTATTGCCCAATTTAAAGTAGGCATCTGCAAGACTCGCGTGGGACTCCGCATCATTCGGGGCAATTGCCACGGCCTTTTCGAATGCGGGCAGTGCCTTCGCGGGCTCGGCAAGCAAACTGTATGCGGTTCCAAGATTGAACCAGCCTTCGACGGCATTCGGTTCGATACGCACGGCCGCTTCGAAATGCGGCAACGCCTCTTCGACGCGGCCGCGCTCTGCAAGCGCCATGGCGAGATTGGACTGCGCCGGAAAGTTGTCGCGCGTCACCGAGATGGTATGTCGAAATATAGATTCAGAGTCACGCCAATGACGAAGATATGACCACGAAAGCGCAATGTGCAGGGCAAGGCCACCGGCAAGCAGAGCCAAGATGGGTTTGCGGAAACTACCTTCGAGCAGTGGTCCAATGCCCCACGCCACCATGACAAAGATTCCGATAATGGTGATGTACGTATAGCGATCCGCCATGGCCTGCGAACCAATTTGCACCAGGCCAATGACCGGCACGAGCGTGCCCAAGTACCAGCACCAACCCACAAAAAGATAGGGGCGTGATTTCCAATTGCGCAATACAATCAACGTGATTGCGGCGAGCACGGAGAACGCAAGAACAACCTTCCAGATTTCCAATCCTTCCTTCGCGTGTGGATAGAACACCGCAAGCGGCGAAGGCCAGAACACGCGCCACGCGTAGAGCGCGTACGAGATGATCGCGTTGGAGACGCGCGCGCCGAGCGAGAACTCCGTAAGGCTTTGAACCGCGCCTGCAGCGCGCTGCGTGATCAGTGCGATGATCGCGATCATCGCCGTAAGCGCAAACAAAGGAACCTTTTCGATGATGAGCTTCTTCAAGCGTGCAGGCCAGTCCCTCGTCGAGAAATCAATCCGCCGCGAGGGCCAGTAGTCCAGCAGCAAGAGCAGGAAAGGAAACGTAACGAGCATGCTTTTTGCCATTAGCCCGAGCGCAAAAAAAGCCGCCATGGCAGCGTACCACTTGCCGGACTGCTCCCGGACGTACCGCAGATACGCCAGCAATGCCAGAAACAAGAAAAAAGTGCTCAGCACGTCCTTTCGCGAGGCCACCCAGGCGACGGACTCGACATGCAATGGATGTACGCCGAACAACGCGGCAACGAAAAAACTTTTGAACGTGTCGCCGGTTGCGCGGAATAGAAACAAATAAAGCAGGAGAGTGTTCAGAGCATGAATCAGCACGCTGGTGACATGGTGGCCGCGCGGATTCAGACCGAAGAGGGT
>CALEZK010000336.1 GCA_937928585.1 uncultured bacterium
ACCCTCCGCGAACGACTCGAGCTGTTGCCGCGCTACCTCGATCTCTGTCACGCCATTGCCTACGCGCATGACCGCGGCGTCATACACCGCGATATCAAGCCCGACAACGTCATGATCGGAAGTTTTGGCGAAACCGTTGTTATCGACTGGGGCCTCGCAAAGTTAAAAGGCCGCGCCGACGTCTACGCATCGGAAATCAAAGAGACCGTCCGCATCCTCCAGAATGAGTCCCCGTCGCCTACATCGCAGACGCTCTACGGCACCATTCTCGGCACGCCGCATTACATGGCGCCGGAACAGGCGCGCGGCGACATCGAAAATGTAGACGAACGCTCCGACGTTTACGCCCTCGGCGCAGTGCTCTACATCCTCTTGACGGGCAAGCGACCCTACGACAAGGCCCCGCTCCAAAACGTCATTCTGCACATGAACCTTCCGCCGCTGACGCCAGTGCTCGAACTTGCGCCCGGCGCGCCGCCGGAACTCGTCGCCATCTGCACAAAAGCGCTCGAACGCCAGCAGGCCAACCGATATCCAAACGCCGCGGCCATCGCCGAAGACGTCAATCGCTACCTCTCCGGCGCCCTCGTTCAAGCACATGAATACACCCTGCGCGATCAACTGCGCAGGTTTGTGCGCAAGCACCGCGCGCAGGTCGCCACGGCCGGCATCGCGCTCGCCACGCTGCTCCTCGTCGCAATCGTTTCCTATGTGCAAATCCTGCAGGCCAACACGCGCGAGCGCCAGCAACGCGTCGCTGCCGAAAACGCCGAACAACTCGCAACCGAAAAAGGCGCGCAGGAAGCAAAAGCCCGCGCCCGAGCAGAACACGAACTCTATCTGAGCAACGTGCGCCTAGCCCACCAAAGCATCAACGAAAACCAAATCGATCTCGCGCGCACCCTGCTCGCCGCCTGCCCGCCGGCGCACCGGAATTTCGAATGGGGCTGGCTCCAGCAATTGTGCAATGAAGACCTCGCAACGCTCTACGGCCACGCCGCACCCATCCGTCACGTCGCCATTAGCAATGACGGCAAAATCGCGGCATCAGGCGACGCCACCGGCCTCGTCATACTTTGGGATGTCTTATCCGGCGCCGAACTGCGCCGCGCAACCATTATGGAAGTGCCGATACACAGCATCGCGTTCAGCCCGGACGCACAAAGCCTCGTGATAACCGGCAAACAGGCGAAGGTCGTCGTTTGCGCCGTCGATTCCCTCGATACCGCGTACTCGCTCGAAGGCCACACGTCCCCGGTCAACGGCGCGGCAATCAGCCCCGACGGCAAGCTCATCGCAACAGCCTCAAGCGACGACACCGTCCGCGTCTGGAGCACAGAAACGCGCGAGACCATCGCCACCCTCACGGAACATCTCAACGACGCGGTCGCAGTCGCATGGTCGCCTGACCAATCTTTTCTGTTAACCGGCGCGCTCGACAACGCCGCGCTCGTTTGGGATACCGCGACATGGGCCGTGCGCGCGCGCTTGAACGCACACCGAAACGACATCACCGCCGTCGCCGTCTCGCGCGACGGCGCGCGCATCGCCACCGGCGGCTCGGATTCCCGCGTTGTCATCTGGAACGCCGCAACCGGCGCTGAAATCGACGCGCGCGCCTTCGAGGCCGACGTGCGAGATGTCGCATTCTCCGCGACCGGCCACCAACTCGCCGTCGCGCTCGCAGGTCCGCTCGCATACCTCATCGACGTTGATGACTCGTCCGGTGTCGCATACCCAATCCGCGGGCACGCAGCCGAAGTGTCCGCCGTCGCATTCGCCGCAACCGGCAACCTGCTCGTCACCGCAAGCGCCGATCGCACGCTGAAACTGTGGTACGCCCCAGCGCACCTCGCCGGACCGCCCCGCGCAACCTCCGGCGTCGAAACCCAGGAAATTCACGTCGCGGACAACGCCTTTACCCGAATTGCAAAAGCATCCACCGACGGAACCTGCACTCTATACGACGTGGCCAATCGCAAAGTCATCGGCACGATCGAAAACCTCGGGCACTCCGGCCTCGGCACGCGCCTGTGGCAGTTCGCGCCCAATTCCAGCTCCCTACTCTTTACGCCCGACGACAACCGCCCAAAAATCTACGACTTCGCCGCCGCCGAACAAAAAGAACTCGCAATAACCGGCTCGCCCTTCTATCCCGCGATCAGCAACGACAGCACCCGCGTAGCCATTTCACTTTCCTCCGGCGGAATCGATATCTTCGACTCAAAAACCGCCCAATTGGTGAAGACCCTGACCGCCGCCAAACCCGGACACCATCTACTGCCCGTCTTCAGCCCGGACGATAAGTCACTCGTCGTGGCGTTCATGGATATAGCCCTCATCGACATCGAATCCGGCGCATCCAAATGGACCGCCAAATACAATGGACAAGTCGCAAGCACGATATTCGCCCAGGATGGGGGAGAAGTCATCGTATCCGGATCAAACGGACTGCTCGTGCTCAACGCTGCGTCCGGCGAAATCGTCCCCTCGCCGCTCGCCGGCCCGCGCATCGCACTCAACGCAATCGCGCTCTCACCCGACGGCAACCGCCTCGCCGCGGACGTACCCGGCGCGGGCATCATCCTCTACGACGTCGCCAGCGGTCGCGAAATCCTCCGTCTCAACCGCGCAGTCCCGTTCCCGCCCGCAACGCCACTGCAACACGGCGATCTCTTCTTCGACGCCGAAGGAACCGCACTCCGATACATCACCACCGAAAGCCAGGGCAGAAGCACCATCGTCTCCCTCGACGCAACACCGTGGGACGACACAAAACTGCCAGGCGACGAAAATACGCCCATCCAGGAACGCATCAACGTACACAACAAACTGCAGCGTGCCGCCCGCGCCGAACGCGCCATCCAATGGGACGACGCCTACGCCTGGCTCGCCGCCGAAACCATCCGCGCCCGCGCACGCTTCGCAGCAGACGCCACACCCCAACAAGACCTGTTCGCAAACCCCGAAATCAAAGAGTGGGACATCTCCCCCAGCCAATGGACCATGCTCCTCCAAATGGGCCGCAACCGACTCAAAAACCTCCGCGACACACACGGCTACCGCGGCATGGAAATCTCCAGCGACCTCGTCATCGACAAAAGCCTCGCCGAATTCCTCTCCGTCCTCGGCTTCGAAAACAACGACATCATCGTCCGCATAAACGATTCCTCCACCCCCGGCTACGACATGTTCATTGAAGCCCTCGAATCCGCCCACCGCCAAAACGCCCAACAAATCTCCGTCTACTTCATGCGCTCCGGCAAAGCCATGGTCCACCACTACTACCGCACCGAACCAAAACCCAGTTAGCCATCCACAAAGTAACCCCACCCCGTACTCGTCATCGTAATCTTGAGTCGTAATCGCCCCCACGCGAAGCTAAGCCCGGCATGAACAAACACTCCTACGCCTGGCGCGCAACAAGGTTTATAGCGGCCTCGCGACCAAACCCAAGGCCATTTCCAAAGCCGCCCCCAAAAGCCAAGTCGATATTGCCTTGGGTATATCCCGGTAGGCTATTATTCTCCGGTCTGCCTGCCCAACAAAGACAACCCCGGGAGCCATTGGATGCACGCGTTGGACGCTGCGGTGAAGCAAACCGATCTGATTTACGATGTCGGATTGCATAAGGGCGAAGATACCGACTTCTACCTTAAAAAAGGCTTTCGCGTGGTAGCGTTCGAAGCAGACCCCGAACTCGCCGCAGCATGCCGCAAGCGATTCGCCACCTGGATTGAAGAACAGAAACTCGTCATTGTAGAAGGCGCGATAGTCAGCCCCGAGATCCTCGCCAAGGGCAGCAAGACCATCACATTCTACAAAAACATCGAGAATTCCGTCTGGGGAACAGTAAACGAAGAATGGGCCGCTCGAAACGAAAAATTGGGTGCCTCAAGCCATACCATAGAAGTGCCAATCGTTGATTTTCCCGCCCGGCTTATCGAATTCGGCGTGCCATATTACCTCAAGCTCGATATAGAAGGTGCCGATACCGCCTGCCTCAAGTATTTGAAAGAATCTCCAGTCAAACCCAGTTACGTTTCGATGGAATCAGAGATGGTCTCGTTTGACAAACTGCGCGCGGAGATCGCATTGCTCGATGAATTGGGCTACACAGGATTTAAGGCCGGCCAACAACAGGATATTGAAAAGCAATCAATCCCAAAGCCTGCATCGGAGGGCAGGGAAGTTGCCTACCGTTTTCAGCCTGGTAGTTCGGGTATGTTTGGAAAAGAACTACCCGGCATATGGCTTGACAAGGACCGAATACTCCGCGAATATGGCAATATATTTCAGCTTTATCGCATGTTCGGAAATGACTCATGGATGCGTCGGCACGCGCCCACAAGATTCCTGATCCGTGTTTTACAAAAACTGCGCGGTAGCCCACTCCCGGGTTGGTACGACACCCATGCGCGTCATCAATCGGTCCTACCGTGATTTGTTGGGTCATATAACGAGTACATGAGCAATATGACTGGTGCACTAGCCAAAAAAGTTCGTCTTGATGCGATACGTGCGGTAGGTTGGAAGCCATGGCTTTCTCCGCGAATGACCCTTTCTGCAATGGCTCTTTGCGTAGTTGCCGTTGCCATACTAGGTTCGGTTGCGGCCGGTCCGCTTCTCATACTAGGCGCACTACTGGGAATTGTAGTGGTCGTAGTGATCGGCTTTTACGCCGAAACCGTCCTCCTCACCGTGCTTCTCCTGCGCCCAATCCTAGCCACCATCCCCGAATTCTCCATCGCAGGACAACAAATCGGCATCGACGGCATGATCAACTGGGTCGTCCTCGCGAGCTTTATCTTCGTTGCGCCCCTTCGCCGCGGCATTCCCTGGCGCAATCCAACTATTTGGATGGCGATTCCGTTTCTTGCAGTCATGCTAGTTTCGCTTCGTCTTTCGACCGACCCCGTATTCGGTTTTCGCCAATGGGTGCGATTTCTAGGCTATTTTGTTTTCTTGTGGATTGCATATACCGCAATCCGGCAACCAGGATTTCTCGATCGGTTTCGAAAGGCGGTCGTCGGAGTCGCCGTAATTCTCATCGGACTCGGCGCGCTTCAAATGGCGCTATTCCTTCGCGAATTCTCACTTGCGCAGTACATAACCCTCATGTTCGACGCGGGACTTGAGAATCGGCTCAATGGATTTCAAGACTATCCGCATACGTATGGCCGCGCCTTGTTGGTGTGTCTCCCTGTTATTCTATGGTCTGCGTGGCGAGCAGATCGGTCAAAACTGAAGTTGGCCTACTATGCACTCTTTGCCGTTATGTCGATGGCGATTGTCTATACCGGAGTTCGGAGTCTCTTGATTGGATTGTCGGTCGCGCTTGTCCTTATGCTCGTCGGGACTCGCCGCTATGGCATGCTCTTTTTCTTTGGCACGCTCTTTGTCGCGTTGGGTTTTGCGAGCGGCGTCTTCCAGGCACGGTTCAGTGCATTCACCGATCCTCAGCGCGCTCTCGAATGGAATTCGCTGGTCGATCGACAGGAAATTTGGAATGTTATCGACCTGGCGATCGTCGAACGTCCTGTTCGGGGATATGGCCTTGGCAGTGTCTATAACTACGTTTCAAACTCGCCATTGCGCCATAGCTCCGCCTTGCTCACCGCGCATTGCGACTACCGCAAGTTCCTGTTTGAAGGCGGAATCTTCGGAGGCTTGTTTTTCTTCGGGATATACTTGAGCGTGCTCATGCAATGTTGGTTTTGGCCAAAAAGTCAACACCTCGCAAAGGATCTCGCCCGATGTCTCGCCGGTGTCATAGCCGGGATTATGGTTATGAGTATCGTCGAGGAGGGTTTTCAGGATTACCTTTCCATGTCGATACTTTGGAGTATGGTTGGCGTTGTGCTGGGCATCCGCTATAGCCCAGTTCCACAACAAGAAACCACCGATTTTGCCGTAAGCCTGCCGGACCGCTCGCCCAATGCTTAGTTTTACGGTGGTTCTCTGCACAAAGGACCGTGCTGACGACGTTCGAAAATGTCTGGATTCTATTGCCCTCCAAACCCGTCTTCCCAACGAGT
>CALEZK010000337.1 GCA_937928585.1 uncultured bacterium
GTCGGGGATTGCCCGGTCTTCCCGCCGGATAATCCGTGGAACACTGATATTTCCGATTTCCCCGTCGATCCCAATTCTGACGCCTATATTGCCAGCATCAGCGCGGACGGCGATGAGTATCTGCACGCCGATTTTGGCGAAGACCCGACCTATGGCATCCCGTATATCGTTGTGGACGGCGAGACGCCGGGGGTCAACGTCACCTTTCAGTATGACGACGAGAGCGACCCTGGACCTTATCCCATTACGAGCAATGCGCCCATCGAAGGCGGGCCCAATGCGAGCGGTGACCGCCACATCCTCATGATCGATCGCGATAACTGGCTCTTGTACGAATTGTTCGCGGCGTATCCGCCAACGCGCGCGGGCGAACCTTGGCGAGCCGGTTCAGGGGCGATTTTCGATCTGAATTCCAATGCGCTGCGCCCCGATGGATGGACTTCCGCGGATGCGGCGGGCTTGCCCATTTTTCCGGGACTTGTCCGTTACGACGAGGTTTATCTTCAGGGCGAGATCAATCATGCGCTGCGCTTTACGGTTAGCCGCACGCGCCGCGCATATGTTCACCCCGCGACGCACTTCGCGAGCAGCAACACCGACCCCGATCTGCCGCCGATGGGCATGCGCGTTCGACTAAAGGCGGACTTCGACATCTCAGGCTTCACAACCGAAAACCAGGTCATCCTGCGCGCGCTGAAAAAGTACGGCATGTTTCTCGCCGACAACGGCAGCAACTGGTACATCTCCGGCGCGCCGGATTCTCGTTGGAGTGACGATGACCTGAACGAAATCAAGACCTTGGAAGGCGACAATTTCGAGGTGGTCCAGATGGGCGCGATCATCACGGACTAGATTAACTCGAAGTACCGCCGTCGCTCCCAATCGGTGACATACTTGTTGTACTCATGTTGCTCCCAGCGGGCGACCTGGGCGTAGTGATCGACTACGGCGTCACCGAAGATGGCGCGGGCAGCTTTGCTGGAAGCAAATCCTTCCGTCGCTTGCGTGAGGGTACGATGCAAGCTCGGCGGGTTCTTCAATTCATAGGCGTTGGCCGCGACGAAAGGCCCAACCGTAGAGCCCCGACGCGATCATCGCCGCATAAATCAGGTGCGCGTTCGCGTCCGCACCGGGGATCCGATTTTCCAGGCGCATGGATTTGCCATCGCCCGCGACGCGGAACGAGGAAGTGCGGTTGTCTCCCCCCCAAGTGATGTTGCTGGGTGCAAACGAGAGATCTTCGATGCGCTTGTACGAATTCACATTCGGCATGTAAAACAGTTGAAGGTCTTTCGCAAGCGTCATCATGCCGCCCAGAAAGTGGCGCATCGTCTTGGACATGCCTTGCTCGCCCTTTGCATCGGGAAACGTATTCTTGCCGCCTTTCCATAGACTCATGTGCACATGCGCGCCGTTGCCGCTGTGCTTCGAGTCCCACTTCGCCATGAACGTCGCCTGCACGCCGTTCATCGCGGCGATTTCGCGGATTGCGGTCTTGAAGACGACGTGTTTGTCTGCTATTGGTAGTACATCGCCGTACACGAGATTGATCTCGAATTGGCCGTGCCCCCACTCCGCCTTATTGCCTTCAACTTCAATGCCGGATTCTGCCAGTTGACGGCGAATTGGCCCGATGATCCATTCGTCCATCGACGAACGGAAGATAGAATAGTCCGAGATATAGCGCGACATCGGCTCGAGATCGCGATAATCCTTTGCCCGCGAACTCTCCAGCGTTTCCTTGAAGAGGAAAAACTCCAGCTCGGGCGCGGCCTTGATATCGAAACCGAGCTTCTTCGCTTTGTCGATTTGTTTGCGCAACAAGGTCCGCGGGGCAACATCAACCAGATGTCCGTGGTGGTCGTACGTGTCGCAGACCACCAGCGCCGTCTTCTCGTGCCACGTCAACTTGCGCAACGTCGACCAGTCCGGCACAAGGGTCATGTCGCCATAGCCTGTGTGCCATCCCGTAAACTTCAGGTCGGAGATGAGCATCCGCTCAATGTCCCAGCCGAAATTGCAGTCGCACGTATGGACACCCGCCGAAAGGTCCCGCAGAAACGGCGTCGCCGCGCACCGTTTGCCGTAGAGACGCCCCTGCATATCGATTCCGGCCACCACAACCGTGTCGACCGAACCTTCTTTAACCCACTTCTCAAGCTGCTTCACGGGACACCCCTCCGCCAATTCCGCAAACAAAGTGCGCGAGTATCGCATAGCGCCAAGGAACGGCGCAAAAGCGGTGCGATTGGGATTCGCTTACTTATTGGCATGTAGTGTTGCACTGATTCGCGGATCGAAACTCAACCGTGCACGACATGCAAAGTGGCGTTGGAAAGAGTAGACCTCGTCCGCTAATTGTGCTGATAAGCCCAGATCGAAGAACAGGTGTATTCCGCCCCGTTGGGGCGGACTTGTGGAGACGATCCTTACCTGGGGTACGCGCTCGTCGCGCGTACCCCAGGCTGAACATATCGCGGCCCGTTGGGCCGAAACTTCCGCTTCGACTTTTTGCGGTTTCCAGATAGTACGGACGGTCGATCACGCGCATCACATGCGTAAAGTACGTCGGCGCACCCACCCTCGCCTGAACGCGTCAAGAGCCTGAAGGGGCTGAGAGACACGAATATGTTCTCGGGTCTGACTGATCTGAGAGGCACGTTTGTGTTCTTGGATCTGACGGGCTTGAGAGACACTTATGCGTTCTTGGGTCTGACGGTTTCGAGAGACGTTTATGTGTTCTTGGGCCTGAAGGGCCCGAATATGTGTAGCCAGGGGTAACCCGCTATTCGCGGGTTACCCCTGGACATCGTCATCCCAACAAACGCCTCCCCCAACGGGGGAGCATCAAAACGAAATGCTACGGAGACAGGTGCAAGATACGCCCGCGCGTTTCGTTTGAGTTCTGCTTTATTCGAGAAGAAGGCGCATGGGGATTGCAATCGTCGCACCCAGTATGGCGGCGGTCGCTGAAAGAACAACGGCGGAGAGCAGGTAATGCTTGATCCCCTTGTTGAACGGCAGCTTGTAGATCCATTTATATACGACAAGCTGGAGCGCCAGCGCGAGCATGCCCAGCCCGAGATACAGAGGCGTCAACCAAGCCCAGGGGGCCTGATTGTCGCGGCGCAACGCTACCAACAACATGCGGTCGATTGTGAAGCCCGCACCTTCAGCGTAACCGGCGACCCATGTCATCCATGGTGCGGGCAGGGCCAGCGGAATGGCCGCGCAGGCTAGCGCGAACACGCTTACGGCAAATTGCGGCGTATCGTGCTTGAGGTAGCGCGCAGTGATCTGCAACGCCCACGCCCAGAGTAGCGCGGAGATAGGAAATACGATCATCCAATGTACGGCCTGAATCTCCGTGCGCACATTGAGCACCGAGAAATAGTAAAGCACGAGCGCGGCGCAAGGTTCGATGGTTGGCATCGGCGCGCCCGTGCGTCCGTAGTAGGTAAACGTATAGTACCAGCCGAGGCTTAGCGCGACGCCAAGCCATACGAGAATTGTCGCGCTGAGCAGTACCGTGATGCGTGTACGGTCGCCACTTCTCATTCTGTTGGCTGTATTTCATTCGCCGGCGCTTCCGTAACCGATTGCGTGGCGGCGTCCTTGCTTTCGTCCGAGGTAGAACTCTGGTCTTCCGTCTCGCGCTCCTCAGGGACCAGCTTGCAGCCCGCCAACTCATCATCTTGCAGGAGCAATATCAGTGGCGTTGTGGCGTCAGTGCCGCCGAGCACATCGGTCAGATCCGTGTTTCGCGCTGAACGGTAGGCGGCCCTTTGCTCGCCATCAGGGGTGACTGCCAACAGTTTTCCGGTCGTGTCATGGAAGACCCACTCGGCAACGCCGTCTCCGTCCACGTCACCGGACGCAACCGTTTCCTCCGTCCAATCCTGAATGGAGCGCACGTTTGGAACGTTCCAGGCCACAACACCCGCCTCATCGCAGGCGACGATGACATTGGATCGCATTCCATCGCCACTTGCAAGAATCTGAATGCGACCGTTGGTGTCGACTCTTGCTGCGTTGAGATCAGCGTAGTAGTTGCCCAAGGGTTGAATCGTATTCAACTTGTTGCCGTCTTCGTCAAAGATGTAAATCCTTCCACCGGCTTCGGTGGCTATAACCCTGGCAGGTTGCCCGTCTGCCATAGCAATGACTGCATGGTTCCAAACGTTGGTAATGCTGCGCACTTTCCACAGCGCGTCGCCATTCGGATCTAACGCGTGCACACCGCCGAATCCGTTTATCCCCACGACGAGTTCATCGCTGCCGTCACCGTTGAGGTCGCCCCAGTGCGCGCCGTTGATGCCCGTGGAAACGGGATAGTCCCAAGCGAGTTTGCCGTCTTTGTCCGCAACGTAAACGCCGGTTCCCCAACTGCTCAGACCCAGCAGGCGCGCGCCGAGTTCTTTGTGGCGTCCAAATTCAATAAACGTCACGGACGCGAACTCTTCGGGCAGAGGGACCTTCTTTATCACGCCTCCTGCAGCATCGAGTATATGCAGTTCTGGATGGTCGTCTACGATCAATATATTCGGGGTGCCGTCGGCGTCCCAGTCACCGGTGCACATTGCCTGTACATTCGGTATTTTTGTGCGCCAGACTTCGGCCATGGTCATTGGGTTTTCCGGAATGGTTAGTTGCGACTGCGGAGCGCGGGGTTCATCCAAAACTTCACCGGTGAAGTCCGGCGCAGCGGCGAACTTTCGAAGATCGTCGATTATTTGGTGGTCAATACTGAACGCATCAATAACGCCATTGCGATCGATATAGAACGTCGTGGGGAACCACAACACGTCGTCATAGGGCATCGCCATAACTTCGACATGTGTCAGGGGATATTTCACGTCGACTTCGGTGGAGAAGTCACGGATATCGTCGATCAAATCGTAGCTGATTCCGAATATTGCAACATCTGATTCGCCTAATTCGGCGCGAAGCTCGTTCAGTCTTGCGATCTGCGTTTCACAATCGGGGTCCCAGGTGGTAAAGACATCAATGATCACGCGTTTTCCGCGCAGTTCACTCAGTTTAATTTTCTTGCCATCCAAAGTTTCCATTTCAATGTCAGGCGCATTCACCCCCACCCACTGCGAGTGATCGCCCTTCGTCATGTTTTCAAACGATGCAAACTGTTCTCGAATCAGCGGAACGGCCTGATACCACATGATGACTGCCAGCACGGTGCATACGAGGCCGGTAATTGAAAGCGCGATGCCGATGATAGCCATGGGTCGCCCGGTCTTGCGGCCCGTAAGACCGAAGATTCCGGTAATCAGCCCAACAATGGCAATGACACCCCCAACCAGGCACGGGGCTGTCGGTATTGATGCGATGCCGAGGACAAGGCTGGCAACGGACAGGCCGTTGTCTTGTGGTGCAGTGCGTCGCGACGGCATCGGCGGGGGAAGATTGGCCATGATGATCGGCTCCAGTAGTAATGTCGCGTCGTTATATCACGAGGCAGGGGGCGGATGCGCAATCGGCCCCGCGTAAAGAGCCGACCCTGCAAACCGCTACGCGACGGAGGCGAGGCGCTCACCCGTGGCCAGTTGCATGACGCGTTCCTGCGTTGCGTCCGACTGGGCGAGCTCGCCGGCGATTTGGCCCTCGTGCATGACGAGTATGCGGTCGCACATGCCCAGGACTTCCGGCAATTCGCTGGAAATCATCAGGATGCAAACGCCTTTGCGGACCAATTCGTTCATGAGTTTGTAAATCTCGACTTTCGCACCAACATCAATGCCACGGGTGGGTTCATCAAATATCAGTATTCGGGACTCGGTGAACAGCCATTTCGCGAGCACTACTTTCTGCTGGTTGCCCCCGCTAAGGTTTTGTGCGGTCTGCTCGATCGTTGGCGTCTTGATCTGCAGATCGCGCACAAAATTCTCTGTTACGCTTCGCTCTTTCGCCCGGCTGATAAACAGCCGTTTCACCAGCGTCCCAAGATTGGCGAGCGTGGTGTTCTCACGGACGCTCATGCCGAGAATCAGCCCTTGATGCTTTCGGTCTTCGGTGAGTAGACCGATTCCCTGGCGGATGGCATCTTGCGGAGATTTCACGGTAATGGGTTTTCCATCGAGCGCAATGGTGCCGCCGTCTATCGCGTCGGCGCCGAATATCGCGCGCGCCACCTCGGTACGCCCTGCACCAACGAGTCCGGTTAAACCCACGATTTCGCCTTCCCGCAAACTAAACGTGACGTTACTAAACGCCCCTTTGCGGGAGAGATTCTCGACGCGTAACCGCTCTCTACCTATCGGAAAGACTTCCTTGGGGAACTCCTGGGTTAGTTCGCGCCCGACCATCATGCGAATGATGTCTTCCCGTGTTACGTCGCGGACGTCCTTGGTGGCGATGTACTCGCCATCGCGCATCACG
>CALEZK010000338.1 GCA_937928585.1 uncultured bacterium
CCCCCGCCTCGAACTCGCAAAAAAGTTCAATGCCGACGTGTACATCTGTTCGTCGGAGGAAGACGCAGTTGCGCGTGTGAAAGCAGAAACCCGAGGTCTCGGCGCGGATGTGATTATCACCGCGAATTCGTCTCCCGAAGCCCAGCAGCAAGCCCTTCAAATGGCCAGAAACCGTGCCTGGATCAACTTCTTCGGCGGACTCGCCAAAGGCAACTCAATCGTGCCGCTCGATACCAACCTGATTCACTACAAGGAACTTTTTGTTTGTGGATCCCACGGTTGTATGCCGCGTCACCACCAAAAGGCGGTAGATCTAATTGGCGAAGGCGTAATCGACGTAAAACAATACATCTCGCATCGCTTTCCGCTTGACCAGGCCCCGGAAGCCTTCGCCGCCGCGGAGGGACGGAATGGCATGCGGGTAGTGATTGCGCCGTAAAGGAGGGCGGGTTTTTCAACCCCGGAGCATGGTCGAAACCCTACCGCCCTCCCACAAATCCGCCATTCTCCAGCCTGTTTAGGACCAGCGCTCCTAAGTTGCCTTATTCCAGTATTTTGCGTTAAACTACCCCGATCTTGGGCGCGGCACTTTCTGCGGAGGAACAGGTACAGCTATGACCCGTAGCATGACGGGATTTGGCAAGGCTTCTGGCGAGTTCGACGGTCAATCGATTACCGTCGAAGTGAGTGCCGTAAACAGCCGTTACCTCGACTGCAACCTGCGGATTCCTCCCGCGTGGAGCGCCCTTGACCCTGTTGTGAAGCAAACCGTGCGTAAACACATACAGCGCGGTAAGTTGACGCTGACGATAAACCGAAAACGAACCCTATCTTCGGCCCGTTCAATCAAGTTTGATCAGGGCATTGCGCAGCAGTATCTCGACGCGTCCAAAGAGCTTGCGTCGATGATTGGCAGCTACGAAACACTGCCGCTGCCCGTGCTGGCCCAGCTCGACGGGGTGCTGTACCACGAAGAGGCCGACGAAGACCTTACGGCGGTAGAACCCATACTGACGCGGGTCGTGGAAGATGCTCTCGGCAAGCTTGACGCCATGCGCGCCACAGAAGGCAAAGCGCTTGCGGAGGACGTTCGCCTGCGCATTGGCCTTATTCGCCAGGGCGTTGCGGAAATTGAGGCGCGTCTGCCCGAGTTGAACGCGCTCTACGAAGAGCGCCTGCGCACGCGCATCAACGAGCTGCGCGAGAGCACGAACATTACCGACGAACGCATGGCCATTGAAGTCGCGCTCATGGCCGAGAAAAGCGATGTTACCGAAGAAGTCGTGCGTCTGAAGCAGCACCTCGAACATCTGGAAGAAATTCTTGATGCGAAAGAGCCTTCGGGCCGCAAGCTCGATTTTCTGACGCAGGAAGTGCACCGCGAGGTAAACACCCTCGGCGTAAAAACGCGCGACGCCAACGTAGCCAAAGGCGTCATCGGCCTAAAGGCTGAAGTCGAGAAGATGCGCGAACAGATACAGAATATCGAGTAGGCGCGGGCGGGAGGACGCAGCAGTGGAGCAATCCAATACGCGCGGGCGCGTGTTTGTGGTCTCAGCGCCCTCCGGTGCCGGTAAGCACACCGTGCTCAAGCGCGTATTGGCGCGAGATGAAAAACTCGCGTACTCGATTTCGGCGACAACGCGCCCGCCCCGCGCGGGCGAGCAAGACGGCCGGGAGTATTACTTTCTCGATCGGGATACATTTGAAGAGCGAATCGCAGCCGGTGAATTTGCCGAATGGGCGGAGGTCCACGGCAACCTTTACGGCACGCCCCGCAGCGAACTCAATCGCATCATTGCGACCGGCAACGATGTGTTGCTCGAGCTCGATGTGCAAGGCATGCGGAACGTAAAACGTCTCGGTCTTGACATGGTTTCGGTGTTCATCATGGCGCCGTCTGCCGAGGAGTTGGAACAACGGTTGCGGTCTCGCGGCACCGACAGCCCTGAAGTGATCGCGCTGCGCCTCAAGAACGCGCGCGAAGAGATGGCCGCGAAAGACGAATATGACCACGTGATCGTGAATGTCGACATTCGCGAAGCCGTGGCCGAACTGGAAGGCATTATCCGCGCCGCTCGCGGCGTGGCAAAGACCTAGAGGAGCATTCGATAGCATGAGCACAATTTCCGTAGAACAGTTCGAAGGCAAAGTGGACAGCCTTTACCGGCTGGTCATCCTTGCCGCAAAACGCGCAACACAAATCTCCAAGCCCGACGCGCGCCCCCTTGTTCCCGTGCGCTCGCGCAAGCCCACCCTTGTGGCGTTGGAAGAAGTTCTCAGCGGCAAAGTAAAGGCACGATTGGGCACGGGTGATGAAGAGGATTTTCTCGAATAGAGAAATCGTATTGGGCGTGACCGGCTCCATCGCCGCCTATAAGGCGTGCGAAATAGCCTCGCGCCTTGTCGAGCACGGCGCGCGCGTGACGCCCGTGCTCACGCCCTCTGCTTGCGAGTTGGTTGGCCCCGCCACCTTCGAGGCCATCACGGGTAACCGCGCGATCACCCGCATGTTCGAGCCACTGCAGAATCCGGACGTGGAACATATCGCCGTGGCGTTGCGCGCGCACCTGTATCTCATCGCGCCTGCCACGGCAAACTTCATCGCAAAAGCGGCGCACGGCCTGGCCGACGATTGGCTCACCACAACGTTGCTGGCCACGCGCGCGCCAATTCTCGTTGCTCCCGCGATGAACACGAACATGTACGAACATCCCGCGACGCAGGAAAATATTCACACGCTCAAAAAACGCGGCGTGCACTTTGTCGGTCCCGATTCAGGCCGCCTCGCATGCCGCACCGTCGGCCCCGGCCGACTGATGGATCCGATGAAAGTCGTCGAAGCCTGCCTTCCACTCGTCAGTGATCGTCACGATTTGCGTGGCACGCGCATCGTCATGACCAGTGGCGGCACCCACGAACCCATCGACCCCGTCCGCTTCATCGGCAATCGATCCAGCGGAAAAATGGGCCGCGCCATCGCTGTCGAGGCCCTCGCGCGCGGCGCTGATGTCACCATCATCACTGGTCCCGCGGAAACGCCCTTGCCCGAAGGTGCGCTTGTCATTCCGGTGGAGAGCGCCGCGCACATGGCCGAGACCGTGGTAAACCTCGCGCA
>CALEZK010000339.1 GCA_937928585.1 uncultured bacterium
ATTCCAACCCGATCACCCCCCCCCTTGAATCGTCAAAAAACTTCGCATACACCCCCCTTGCCAATCCCACGTTAAGCTGCGGAAGCCGGTACTGGTAGGGCAAGCGTCCTCCGAGATCTGAAGATGTGCGTTTCTTTACCACAGTGCAACGTCCAGACCATATAGTGTGAAGGTGCTGATCCGGAGTATGGCGTGGTGGATTTGCGCGCGCGAAATCGACAGACTATGCGCATTTTACGGGGAGTGGCTTGGATGACGCGCAGTGAACTTGCGAAATTGATCGATCATACAATTCTGCGCGCGGACGCGGCGCAGGCGGACATCGCGGCGTTGTGCGATGAGGCCGTGCAACACGGTTTCGCGGCGGTGTCGATTAATCCGGCGTGGGTGTCGTTCTGTGCGAAGAAGTTAAATGGATCCGGCGTGTTGGTGAACGCGACGATCGGTTTTCCGTTGGGAGCGAACACGGCAGCCGTGAAGGTGGCTGAGGCGCGCGACGCGATAAAGAACGGCGCGACCGAGCTGGACATGGTCATCAACGTCGGCGCGTTGAAGTCGGGTTACGGCGACTTCGTCGAGCGCGAGATCGCAGCGTTGGTCAAGGCCGCCGGCGAGGTGCCGGTCAAGGTGATTCTGGAGACGAGCCTCCTCACCGAGGACGAGAAAGTCGCGGTCTGTGAGATGGCCGTGCGGTCCGGGGCGGCATTCGTCAAGACTTCAACCGGGTTTGGCCGTAGCGGCGCCACCACCGATGATGTCGCCCTTATGCGGCAAATCGTCGGTGCGCGCGTGGGGGTCAAGGCCTCCGGTGGCATTCGCACCTACGCGGACGCAATCGCAATGGTAACCGCCGGGGCGAATCGGCTCGGCACCAGCTCCGGCATAGCGATACTGAAGGAAATGCCGTTGGACTAACTTCCGATGGGCGGCCGGTCCTGTTCCAGGGGCTTGATCCCTCTCGCCTATCCATGCAGAATACCCCCTGGGCCGGGGGTCTTATGAGGGGTCTAGGTCGGCCCGCATCTGTGGAACCACCGTCAAACGCAAGGTTTGCCGTTTGCGATACGCACTAATCTCGGACATTCATGCCAATCTGGAAGCCTTGGAGGCCGTCTTGGCCCGGATCAAGGATCTTCAGGTTGATCAGACCGTGTGCCTCGGCGATGTCGTCGGCTACAACGCCAGTCCCAACGAATGCGCGGACATCGTACGTCTCAGCGGCATGCCGACCATCTGTGGAAACCACGATGCAGTCGCCTGCGGCATCGAGGAGCCGTGGGGCTTCAACCCGGTTGCACTTCAGGCCGCCTTGTGGACCCGTGAGCACCTTTCCGAAGAAAATCTCCAATGGATTCGGCAACTGCCGGACAATATGAAGTTCGAGCATTTTCTGGCGGCGCACGGTTCGCCCACGGATCGCGATTGCTACCTTTTTACTTGGGAAGACGTTCTCCCGCACCTCTCCTACGTCACCGATCAAAACTATCGGCTCTGCTTCTTCGGACATACGCATAGTCCTGGGATATTCTCGGCGGACGGAATGTACACCGTCGACGACGACTCGAAGTTCGCCCTCGGCGAAGGCAAGACGTTTTTCATTAATCCCGGCTCCGTAGGGCAGCCGCGAGATGGAGACGCACGGGCCGCATTCGGCCTGTATGACTCCAATGAAAATGTGTACGAACTCATCCGCGTGGAGTACGACGTGGCGAAGGCGGCGGATCGCATACGCGAAGCCGGACTGCCGCCATTCCTCGCGGACCGCCTGTCGATGGGCCGGTAACAGGGAATCAAGATGGCGCGCAAGGCCGACATAAGCCGCGAAACCGCGGAAACCAAAATCAAGCTGGCGATCAACATTGACGGTACCGGTACGATTGACGCAAGCACAGGCATCGGTTTCTTCGATCACATGCTCACGCATATCGCCAAGCATGGTTTGTTCGATTTGACGGTTGACGCCAAAGGCGATTTGGAGATCGACGCGCACCACACGGTGGAAGATGTCGGCATATGCCTGGGCAAGGCTGTAGCGCAGGCTTTAGGGGAGATGAAAGGCATTGCGCGGTTTGGCCATGCCGTTGTGCCGATGGACGAGGCCCTTGCCGAAGTCGCGATAGATTTCAGCGGCCGCCCATTCCTCGTGTTCGAAGCAGATCTGCCGCGCGGCAAGGTTGGCGAATTCGATTCCGAGCTTGCCGAAGAGTTTTTCCGCGCCTTCGCGGTGAACAGCCGCACCTCGCTTCACATCGTGTTGCGCTACGGCAGCAACCTGCACCACTGCATCGAGGGCATCTTCAAGGCGTTTGCCCGCGCGCTCGATCGCGCCACGCAACTCGATCCGCGCGTCACGGGCGTGCCGTCAACAAAAGGCATGCTCGAAAAGTAGTCCGCGCTTGTACCAAGCCGAAGTCTCGACGTTCCTACAAGCCACGCGCGCGCAACGCATCTTCCACCAGTCGAATCTGTGGACCGGTTGGATCGCTGAACAAGTAACCGGCAACCACTTCCGCCGTTTGACGAAGTGCGTTTGATGGATTCGCCGGCATTGATACGTTTTCTGGAGCGGGAGGCAGATCGGTTGTCTCACGCGCTGATGCGCGCTGGTCCTCCAAGTTTGCTTGAAGCCGCGCAAGCTCGGAACGCGCAGCATCCAGGTCTTCCTGAAAGCGGACCGTTTCGTTGCCGCTTTTTGCGGCATGGGTGCGCAACTCGGCACACTCGGATTTGAGCCGCTCGTTTTCGCGCAGCACGCGCTCGAACTCGCGAACAAGCGAACTCGTGCTTTCGTGAAGGACGGGCGCCATCGCCCGGGAAGTGGCGCGCCCGATTGAACCCTCAAGCTCGACGGGTTCAAACCGACGCCATTCGGCAGGTTTCTCTAACATGTCGCGTGCCCTCCACAAGAAACGGGAGCAGACACAACGGCAC
>CALEZK010000340.1 GCA_937928585.1 uncultured bacterium
GCTCTGGGATCTTGTGTCCAAAGACCTCCGCGCCCGCTACCGTAATGCCGTCATGAGCTATGTGTGGGCCGTGCTGCAGCCCCTCCTGATGATGCTCATCCTCTATTTCGTTTTCGGCGTGGTCTTTCAACAGCGCGGCGCGAACGCCGCCGCCGGCGCGCCACATTACGCGGTCGAGTTGCTCTGCGCCCTTATCTTCTGGCAGTTTTTCGCCTCCTGCCTCAGCCGCGCCACGATATCGCTAATTGAGAATGCAGACCTCATCAAGAAAGTTTACTTTCCTCGCGAGATCGTGCCCATTGCATCCATGGGCAACAGCGTCATCAATCTCGTGATCGGATTCGCCGTGCTCCTCACGCTTCAAATCCTGCTGGGAGGATCCATCGGCATCGGACTCATGTGGGTCGCCGTCATTTTCGTTATACAGTGCATGTTGCAGGTGGGCCTTGCTCTGCTGTGCTCCAGCCTCAACGTCCACTTCCGCGATGTCGGCTACTCCGTCGAAGTCGCGCTCATGATGGGTTTCTACGCGACCCCGATCTTTTACGCGCTCGACGAAGTGCAAACCCGCGCCGCGGAGTATCCCGCGCTGGTCGCGGTCTACATGCTCAACCCGCTGGTGGGGATCGTCACCGCCTACCGCACCGCGTTCCTCGAAAACCGCTTCCCCGATCTCAGCGTTATCGGCTGGCCCGCGTTCTGCGCCGTTGCGGCACTCGTTATCGGCATTCTCGTTTTCCGCCGCAACGCGCCCACCATTGCGGATCACTTGTGAAAAGCATACCCACCTGAACGTCGGCGAGTATGTATAGCGTGCGGCAGCTGAGCCTTCGGCGCTGCCGCTTTGGCTGATACAAACTTCACACTGTGGAAGGCAACGCCGCGACAAGAAAGTCTGATGCGGTGAGAAATTCGGGTTATTGCACCGTGCCGCGCTTCAAGAAGTATTCGCGATGGCGCCGTTCATACGTCTTGCGCCAGGACTTGTCTGTGTCCCAGTTTGAAATGTTGTCGTTCACGCCGTAGGAAGAATCGACGCCCGCGTCACCGTCCATCCCGATCGAATACAACTGATAGGTATTCGGCGAAAGATACGCGCCATCGTTTTGCAACGCGCTTGCCGTGGACGCGTACGCGTCCCGCGTCACATACACAAACGGGAAGCCCCAGGGGTCCAGCGCCTGATCCTGCGGCATATAGTCTACGTTCTTCGAAACATGCCGCATCGCCAAGAGCAATCCTTCCTGGCCAGATGGCGGATACGCGCCCAGATCGGTCTTATACGTTTCGACCGCCATCACCAGCACCGCGAGGCCGGCTTCCGCGCGAAACATCTGCGCAATCGGCGAACCTTCCGGACGGCTGATCGCGATGATGATGTATCCCAGCGCCAAGCTCAACGCGGCAAACCCGCCGAAGAACGCGGTGAGGATGCATCCATTGCGTCGACGTCGCGATACGGGCGACTTGTTAACGGGAATCTGTTCCGGTTGGTTGGGCATACGTGGGTGTCCGAAATGCGGAACGCCTAAAAATCCAGGTCCAGCTCGTCCGGCGAATCACGGTCTTCCTTGCAGACCAGCCAGACCGCCGCGAACACCACACAATCCAGATAGGCAATGGCCCCGTTGAACATCGCGCTCGTGGCGAACCGCGATGCGGTCGAGCGCAACTCGCCAGCCTCAGGATTGGAAGAAATGCTCACGCCAATCAGGATTATAACCTGCAGGAAGGTAAGCAAGAACACCGGCGCCACTTGCATGAAGCGCTTGCCGATGGGTGCAAGCCCCTCGCTCAGGGTGCTCCACGAAAACCTGCCGTGAAACATCAGCGCGGAACCAAACGGAACCAGCACGATCACGCCGAAAAGCCCCAACATAAACATCATCAGGTTCAGCGCCTGGAGCATTTCACTTCCCAGATACACGTTCGAAAGCCACAGCACCGTATTCACAATGAGGTTCATCTCGAACCACATCATATAGAAGCGTTGCAGCGCCTCGCGGTCGTCCCGCACTTTCCAGAGCGGACGATCGATTTCGCGTCCGATGCGCGAGAAAATGATGGTCTGCATCAGCGCCGACAACGCGCTCAGCACGACAAACATCGCAACGCGAATGGCGTGCACCGCAGTCGGCGTTGGCGGTTCCTTCCAATCCGGAAAACGATAGTCGATGTAGACGCCCACGGCGGACGCCAACAGACTCATCACCACGCCGCCGAAAACATATGCGGCGACAAGTCCAAAATGCTGCTTCAGCGAGTCCGAAGCATTTCGTAACAACTCCACTGTGAACTATCCTGCCTGACCTGTCATTTCGATGTATTGCTGTTGTTTGTGCATGACGTACCGCGCGATTGCCTCGCGGTCCTCGTCCGTCACGCGCACGAAAGCCGCGCGAAGCAAATAGCGCCCCGCCGGCAGGGGATTAATCGCCACGATCCGCGCGTCCACCTCGAACGCCACGGTTCGTTCCATTGGAAGGTCCACGCCGACGCGCATCATCACTTGCGACGGCACCGGCTGCGGCACCACCACCGCAATGCCGCCCGCGCTGATATTCACAATTTTGCCGCGCAGCCGCGTAACAATTTTCCGCGACGCGGAGTCGGTAACGTTCGCGTCCAGTGATCCGTCCAATATGCCAATATTCGCGCTCTGCTCATGGCGCACGCGATAGTGTTCGCGCGACTGAATCCGATCCAGCACCGAGGTGTGTTCAAAGGTAAGGCCCGGCGGTTCCGCTTCCCGCCGCACGAATTGCGTGGTGTACGTATAGCGCGCATCGTCGTCGCGGTAGAGACGGAAGCGCACATCGCGCCCTGGCGTGTAGCGCGGAGGCTCAACGTCGACCGCCATGCCGACGGTGAAATAGGCTTCATTCACCGACTGGACCAGGCCCCGCTTCCAGCGCGGCGGCGACTCCGCCGCATCCACAAACCAGACCTCCTGCGGGCTGTACAACTGGCGTGTCGAAAAAATCCGCTGTCCGATCGGCGTCATGTCGAGCGCCAACCGCGAGCGCACATCGCGCAGCACCACGCCGAGCCGCTCGAATTCCTTGATATCGCCCCGCGCGCGAACGCCGTTCATTTCCGCTTCCACGCATTCATCGAAATACTCGTGAACGGTCGCAGCGCGGTGCGGCTCCTCTGGAGACCACCGCCGCAGCAATTCCGAAAGCACCTTGTGCTCGTCGTCGGTCAGTTCTTTTTCTCGGGCGATGTCTTCGACAGTTCCCCAAAGGCCGCGCACACGCGATCTACTTACGCGTCGCTGTCGAACAAACTCGAAAACAACCGCAACCGCAAGCAGCGCGACGCAGATCACCACCATCCAAAACAGTGTTCCTGTCAATGGCGTTCCAGTCGGCATGGTAAACCCCGGGGTTGGCGGATAATCAACGGCCACGTATGATAGGGCCAGTGGGGCGACGTTTCCAAATAAGCGATCGGCAAATCTCAAGATCGCGGCGTTATACTCCACTATCGCGAACAGCGCGAATGTTCGAAACGCCCGGCAGGGCGCGTGTCCGGGCGAGTCGCATCAATCATCAATTGCGGATTCGGCGATCCCGCATATCACCTTCTCGTACACAACAATGTCCCAACCCCGATCAATTTCATCGAGCACGTACATCTCGCCACAACGCCTGTACCCAAGATGATCATAAAAACCCAGCAAAGGCGCGTTGCGCGTCAACGCGTCGAAACGCACTGCGTCATACCCATCCATTCGCGCAAGGCCCTCGATACACTCCATGCACCACCGGCCGAGTCCCCGTTGCTGCGCGCCGGGATGCACCGCCAGCTTCACGAGATACAACGCGCGGTGCGAAACGTCCTCCCAACACGAATCCGGATACGGTTCGGGCTGTTCCTCGCCTAACGTAAAGGTGGCAATTGCCACGCCATGATCGATCACGGCAAAGACCCGCCGCGTCCGCGCATAGGTGCGGTAAGTTTCCTTCGGCGTAGGGGGCCGCCAATGGTCCAGCCCCAACCGGGACCACATGTCCTCTCCGCAGGCCAGAATCATGTCGTACAGATCGTCGATGGCCTCCGGCCCGCGTTGCTCGATTGAATACTGCATGCCACTCCTCATTTCATGCGCGGAAGCATACCCCAGAACAGGCCCGGCACGTCGGCGCGCCGACGTGAGGCCTGGTCGCGACGACCGGCGCCTTTTCTCCGACATCAACCGCCAGTTCATTGAATCGCTACCGCCCCGTGAGTACGATTTCCCTTACCCGTCAATCGGCGGATATTCGCACCCCTGACGCAGGAGACGCACCCGTGGCTGTAACTGTTTCTTCAACCCATTCGGCGATCGCATCCTATCTGGCCAAGACCGATCCCGATGCGATCAGCCCCGGCTTCCTGGCCTACATCGCAAACCTTTCGCAGGTCGCGTCCGTGGCGCCGAACGTCGCGCGCGGCATTGTCCAGGAACTTGCGGATCAGCGCGCGTACCTGAAACTTATCGCAAGCGAAAACTACTGTTCACTTGCGACGCAGGCTGCGATGGGCAATCTCCTCACCGACAAATATGCCGAAGGATTTCCTGGTACACGTTTTTACGAGGGTTGCGACAACATCGACGATATCGAAGCGTACGCCTGCGCGCAGGCCTGCAAACTGTTTGGATGTGACCACGCGTACGTCCAACCGCACAGCGGCGCAGACGCAAACATGGTCGCGTTCTGGGCCATACTCCAGGCGCGCATCGTCGTACCCAAAATGGCGGAAACGACCGCAAAAGATCCCGGCGCGCTCTCGCACGGCGAATGGGAACGCATTCGCCAATCGCTCGGCAACCAGCGCCTGCTCGGGTTGAACCTTGCCGCAGGCGGACACCTCACACACGGCTATCGCCACAACGTCTCCGGAAAAATGTTCGAGGCGTTCAGCTACGGCGTTCATCCCGAGACGCATCTGCTCGACTACGACGAAATTGAAAAGCAGGCCCTCGAAGTTAAACCGCTGATTCTCCTCGCGGGGTACAGCGCATACCCGCGCGCGATCGATTTCAAACGCATGCGCGCCATTGCCGATAAAGTGGGGGCCGTGTTGATGGTGGACATGGCGCACTTTGCCGGTCTCGTCGCGGGCGGCGTATTCACGGGCGATTTCAGCCCCTTCCCGCACGCGCACATCGTAACTTCCACCACGCACAAGACGCTTCGCGGTCCGCGTGGCGGCGTTGTGCTGTCCACGAAAGAATTCGCTGAATACGTCGACAAAGGCTGCCCCATGGTGCTGGGCGGACCGCTCTCGCACATCATGGCCGCGAAAGGCGTCGCGTTTACTGAGGCCAACACGCCCGCGTTCAAGACCTATGCGCACAAGATAGTCGAGAACGCAAAGGCGCTCGCGGAATCCTGCGCGAGCGAAGGCATGAAAGTGATCTCCGGCGGTACCGACAATCACCTCATGTTGATCGACGCGACAACGTTTGGTCTCACCGGGCGTCAGGCAGCAAGTGCCCTGCGCGAATGCGGCATCACGCTCAACAAGAACACGATCCCCTTCGATCAGAATACGCCGCTGATTACCAGCGGCCTGCGCCTCGGCACCCCCGCAATCACCACGCTCGGCATGGGGATCGAGGAAATGAAGGAGATCGCCGGAATCATCAAACTCGCGCTCTCCAACACCAAGCCCGGCGTAGTCGAGTCCGGCGCAAACGCCGACCGGATCACCAAGATCAACTACACGATCGACGCTCAGGCGCTTGAAACCGCAAAGGCGCGCGTGAAAGAGCTACTTGATCGATATCCGGTCTATCCGGAGCTGGATTTGGGATTCCTGTTGGAACACTTTGGATAAGGCACGCGACTACATTTAATCCATCCATGATCGTCCCGAAAGGATCCCCATGAAAGCCGCAGTACTCGAAGCGCTGGACACCCTCACCGTCAAAGAAGTCCCAACACCGGAAATCGGCGACGACGAAGTACTGGTTCAGGTTGGCGCGTGTGCTGTGTGCGGATCGGACATTCGCATGTTTCACCATGGGAGCCCTCGGCTTGCGCCGCCGGCGATCATGGGT
>CALEZK010000341.1 GCA_937928585.1 uncultured bacterium
GCTCTTACTCTCGCTCATTGCATCGGCCTCAACGGCATACGCGCATGCAGAGCAGTCGGCCCCAATTCCTGCACGCGAAGCCTTGGGCATGTTTCGCCTGCCCGATGATGTGCGCGTCGAACTCGTCGCCGCCGAGCCGCTGGTGATCGATCCGGTGGCATTGACGTTCGACGAAGACGGACGGCTCTATGTGGTCGAGAATCGCGGCTACCCAACGGATGAAAGCGGCAGAGGCATCGTTGCGCTGCTCGACGACCCGGATGGCGACGGGTATTTCGACAAGCGCACGGAGTTTGCAACAGGCTTCGATTTCCCAAATGGCATCATGGCCTGGAAAGGCGGCGTGATTCTGACCTGCGCGCCGGACGTCTTGTTCCTGAAGGATACCGACGGCGACGGCAAAGCTGATCTGCGTGAAGTGTTTTTGACGGGTTTCGCGCCGGGCGGGTCCACCCAATTGCGCGTGAGCCACCCGACACTCGCCATCGACAATTGGATTCACCTCACCAACGGCTTGAGCGGCGGCGATATCAGCAATCCCTCAAAACCGGACTTGCCCGTGGTGAAAATGGGCTCGCTAGACGGCCGGTACAATCCGATCTCCGGCGTTTTCGAAACGTATGCGGGCCAGGCGCAGTTTGGTCTGGCGTTCGACGACTACGGAAACAAGTTTGTCTGCAGCAACCGCAAACATATCGAGCTGATTATGCTGCAGCCCGCCGATCTTGCGAGAAATCCCTTTGCAAATCTAACAAGAACTGTCGCCGAAATTCCCGATCATGGATCCGCTGGAAAAATCTTCGCCCTGAGCGAAGCGCGCACAACCGCATTCGCGCATGCAGGCACGTTCACCGCGGCGTGCGGCCTGTCGATCTATCGGGGGAATGCATTGCCGGATCGCTATCGCGGCAACGCTTTCGTATGCGACCCGACTGCCGCGCTCGTGCATCGCGATATTCTGGAACCGAATGGGAGCGGACTTATAGCGAAACGCGGGGAACATGAAAAGGACTTTCTTGCAACACCCGACAACTGGTGCCGGCCCGTGTTCACCGCCAACGGCCCCGATGGCGCGCTCTACGTCTGCGACATGTACCGCAAGACTATCGAGCATCCAGTCTATCTGCCGGAGGAAGTTCGTGGCAGCGCGGATTTTGAAGGCGGCAAGGATGCAGGCCGAATCTATCGCTTGACGGGCAAGTCGTCTGAATACAATCCGCGAAAGCTCGACCGCAACGACACCAACGCGTTATTGGTCGCCTTGGGCGACGCAAACGGATGGCTATCAGACACCGCCCAAAGATTACTACTCGAACAGGACCCCGCCAACTTCGCGGTTGATTTGCGTGGGCTTCTAACACAACCTGGCGCCAGCAAGTATGCCCGTGCAAAAGCGCTTCACCTGCTCTACTCGGCAAAAGCAATCACGTTGGCAGAGTTGACGTCCGCTATAACGGACCCGGAAGCCCTCGTGCGCGAACAGGCTCTTCGCATCGCACGCATCCATCTGAAAGACTCAACTGAACTCACGGACTTGGCCCTGCCTCTGGTTAACGACGCTGACGCACGGGTCCGGTTTGTCGCGGCGCTTGTCCTCGGCGACTCAGAAGATCCACGCGCCGTTCCGGCACTTGCCGGGTACGCGGCATCCTCGCTTGATGACGAATGGGCAAAGGATGTCGCGCTGAGCAGTGCTGGCAAAGACCTGCCAGGATTCTCGAAGCATTTCTTCGCCGCAGCCGATGAAACCACGGCGGAATTGCCTGAGTTTGCCGAAGATCTCGCGCGAGCGGTCGCGGCAGGCGAGACTCCCGCGGCAACCCGCGCGTTGCTGGAACAGGTCATTCCCGCGGACAAGCCCGCCACGCCATTGCAACTCGCCGTTGTGCGGGGCGTATTGGATGGCGTTGGATCAAACGGGGAATTCGGCGCTGGGCAGTCATCAATGGATCGCCTCGTGTCCGCCCTATCGGACAGTACCCGCCTGCCGGGACAATTAGACGCCATCGCGCGTCAATCCATTGCCGAGGCCGGAGACAATGCCAAAGCACTTCCCGATCGTATTCGGGCAATCGCGTTACTTGGACACACTTCGTTCGACACCGCGGGGGAAGCGCTAGGCGCATT
Organism: uncultured bacterium; assembly: GCA_937928585.1. Classification (GTDB taxonomy): domain Bacteria; phylum Hydrogenedentota; class Hydrogenedentia; order Hydrogenedentales; family SLHB01; genus JABWCD01. The sequence goes on from CALEZK010000341.1 coordinate 2,128, forward strand.
GATCGGACCAATCGCTCCCCCGGAGGTGCAGCTCGCCGCAGTGCAAGCCCTGGCGCGTTTGCAGGACGACCGTGTCGCGGACTATCTCGCAACCGATGCGTGGGGCGGTTTCACCGCGCCGGTGCGCGTCGCCGCCACCAGCGCATTGCTCACAACTTCCCATCGGACACTGGCACTGCTTGATGGTATCGAGCGCGGTTCAATCCCCGCGTGGACAATTGACCCAAGCACCCGCGCCAGCCTTCAGAATCATCGCGACGAAACTATCAAGGCGAAAGCAACGGCGCTCTTCGCAAACGTCGCAACCAGTGATCGGAAAAAAGTCTATGAAGAGTACAAGGATTGTCTTACGTTGACGCCGAGCGCGCAGTCCGGTGCCGAGGTGTACAAGGAAATGTGCGCGCAATGCCACCTCTTCAATGACGTCGGCTTTGCCGTTGGCCCGGACCTCACCAGCATTCGCAGCCAGCCGAATGAAGCAGTCCTGATGCACATCCTTATGCCGAACTGGTTGCTCGAACAGGGGTACGAAAGCTACACGGTCGAAACTACGGAACTGGAGTCTTTCTCCGGGATCATTTCCTCTCAAAATGAATCCAGCATCACGCTGAAATGTCCGCTCGGGGTCGTGAAGACCATACCCCGCTCGGAGATCGCATCTATTCAGACGTCGAGCAAGTCACTCATGCCGGAAGAACTGGAAAAGGCCATGACAAAGCAACAACTTCGCGATCTAATCGCGTATCTGAAAGGTGAATGACCGATCGGTGCGGGATCACAAAATCGAGAAAGCCCTCAATCCATACGACCTGATCGCAACACAGTGGCGCAACAGCCGGCGCGATCTGCTCCCGCGAGAAGTGCTTTATTTGAATGAACTCGTATCAAAACTCTCCGATAGCGCGCATATCCTCGACGTTGGATGCGGCACCGGCATTCCGATCGCCCGATTCATTCTCAACCGCGGCTTTCGCCTCACAGGGCTCGATAGTTCGCCAAGCATGCTTGCCATTGCGTCGACCGAGGTGCCCGAGGCCCGACTGTTGCACGGCGATATGGTGGCGTTCGATCTTGACGAACGGTTCGATGCCATCGTCGCATGGGACTGCGTTTTTCACGTAGATCGAGCACGGCATGCCGCGGTTTTCGCAAACTTTGCGAAGTGGCTGCTGCCTGGAGGTTGGCTCCTGCTGTCAATCGGCGGAACCGCCGAAGCGGGTTTCACGTCCGATATGCACGGGCAAACGTTCTTCTACAGCGGACACGATCCCGCTCAAGCGGCAGGATTACTCGAACGGGCCGGTATTAAGATTGAACGCATGGAAATCGACGACCCATCGGATCGAGGGCACGTCGCGATACTCGCGCAGCGCAAACACGAATCGCTAATGGACTGAACCCGTACCAGGGTCGTAGACCCAGTCTCGATCCAGATATGGATTTGTCGGCAGCGCCTTGAACTCGGTTTTTAGTTCATCGAGAGTGACCGGCCAACGCCCATGCTTGTTGCGATACTGCTGGATAAATCCTTCAAGCACGACGCGACGCTCTTCCAACTGCGAATCGAGTATGGTCGTATTCTGTATGACGCCTCGCGCATTAACGAAGAATTCGCCCCCCAGCGGATCCACCGGCATGCCGGTTATTATGGCAGCAGACACAAGATCGCTGATTGCGCCGGGTTTCGCGCCCTTCGAGGCTTCGTACCGCGCGGCGGCCTCGTTGAGCACTTCGCAGGCAAGCCGCAATTCGATCTCAACTATCTTGCGCTCCGCAATCTCGCGCATGTTGGGATCGTTGCTGTTCTGAATGATCTCCAGCCACATGCCGCGTTCGACTTCGTCGAGACCATGTCGCTGCTGAAGGTTCTTGGCCCAATCCACAACAAACTTTGGTGGCTCGCCGGTGGCCGCGGCCACCGCCATCCACTTCGCGCCCATAACTTCATCGTGGCGGTTCAATACATACGTGCGCGCAATTTCGAACGGCAGTTCCCAGCGCCCTGGGTTGTGCTCAATGCCACGCTCCAGAAGAGTGATGCTCGCATCATTGTCGCGCTTGAGCATCGCGAGAAACACGCTGCCCCACCGGTATACATCGACAAAGTGCGGGTCCAGCCGCGTGATCGTATTGAGCATCCGATCCAAAAGCGTGAACTTGAAGTCCCCATGAAACTGTTGCGAGGTGTATTGAATGCACTTGAGCCAAAGTATATCGGCGACAACGCTGCTATGACCGCAGGTGAAGGAATCGAGCAGACGCTCGTTGGGGAAATACAGCACTTCCTCCGCGCGATGTTCTGCCTTTATAGCGTCCGCCCGCTTTTGCGCGATGGTTGTTCCGGTAAATGCCATCGCGACAATTAGCATCGTGATAATCATCTTGCGCACGGTCACACGTCCTTGTTCTCGAACGCCACGGATGCCAACGCCAGCAGCATTGCCGTGTATACCGCGCCGTAGACCATGCTCCAGACAACATACCCCAGCGCAACAGGCACGTCGTTCGCCGCCTCTGCGCGTATGTTAAAGTTGGAAAAATTCGGCACCACGTAGTACATGATTTCGAGAAATGACTTCATGCTCGTGTTGTCGAAGTGCTCCGGCAGGTCCACAAGGATTCCCGTCGCATGCCCTACCACATAGATTGAAAAGACAATGATGGCGCCCAGGATCGGCGAGGTCAGCGACGAAAAAAGTGTGGCAAATGATGTCACCATCAATAGCTCGCAATAGATAAGCAGAAGCGCGTAGAAAAACGTCGCATCCACCTTGCCGCCGAGCACGGCCACATAGCCGGCCGCAACGATTCCCATGAATCCGGTCACAACGCCAAGCAGCATGGCCATGCCGAAATATTTTCCCAGGACGAACTCATATCGGGCCATGGGCCTGCATATGATCGTGTAAATCGTCCGCTTGTCGATTTCCTTATATACGAGACTCGTGCCAACGAAGATCGCGATCAAAACTCCAAACACAGAAACCGAAGCGAGGGCAAAGTCTTTGACTATTTTTATTTCCTGCCCAATGCTGATCCAACCCAGCGCCTTCGACCCCAGCAATGTCGCAAGCCCGAAGAAAACAAGCACGTACAACACCTTGTCGCGAACTGCCTCGCGAAATGTATTATGAGCAACCGCCAGAATTCTCATGGCCGGTCCTCCTGCACGCGCATGAAATAATCCTCAAGTGATTCGCGCACAGTGATAAACTCCGCGAGGCTGCCGCCATGCGCATGCACAGCCTTCACGATATCGTTCGCAAGCGCAAGATTCGGAACTATGAAATGGTGCCCCGCCTCGGACGTGCGCGCGGATGTTGCCATGCCGCCAATGGTTGCCACTGCCGCGTCACCGAGGTTCGCCGCGATGACCTCGACAAGCTGCACATGCTCCTCCAGCAAATCCTGAATGCGGCCATGACGCGTGAGCTTTCCTTTCACGAGTATGCCGATGCGATCGCAAATCTGTTGCACATCCCCAAGCACGTGTGAACTGAAAAAAATTGTCTTCTTCTCGTCCCGCATGCGCAGGATAAGCTCGCGAAT
>CALEZK010000342.1 GCA_937928585.1 uncultured bacterium
AAACCCCATACGGAACCCCATGCTCGCCCCGATGGACCATCACCTGGATCCGCCGCGTCGTTCAGCTCGAGTACGACCTCGACCACCCCATCTGCGGTGCCCGTAACCTCATGGGAAACCCTTGCACACGCAGTTCTTGCCACGCCTCCGGCCGATGCCCTCTCCACGGGGGCGTACACGGCATAGGCGCCCAGCGCGGCAATACCAATGCCAAGACCCACGGTCTCTATGCCCGCAAAAGCCTGCGCGACCTTTTCCCCGACTTCATTACCCAAAATCTGACCTGCAAATTAAGCGCAAAAAGCGATCAAAATGCGTACAAACAGCGACAAAATGCACACAAACAGACACCAAATGCGCACAAAACGCGCCAAAACCTGCTCCAAAAATGGCTGGAATCCCAGAACGCCCTGCACCGAGCCGCCACCGCCGCCCTGGCCGCAGCCACCAACCCCGAACAGCAGAAAGGAAACCCGCACGCAATCCTCGACGCCTACATCCGCATCTCCCAACGATTCCGAAGCGTAGCCACCAAACTAGAAGAAACCTTCGAACCCCGCGAACAAACCAAAAAGCCAACGTTTGGACTGCTGTAGTCCGCCGCGGCGGACTACAGCTCATCTTGAGCGAGCTAGCTCGCGGTCTCGAAGCCAAGCAGAAGTACAAAAATAAAATGCAACCGAACACACACAGCCCGCGTCTCACGCATGAGCCCCTGTCCATACTGCAGGCCAACCTGGTAGGGCGAGCCGCCTGCCATCCGAAGCCTACTGGCGAAGGATGGTCCCCGCGAGCCGCGAACGTGCACTTGCGACGTCATTGTTCACCAACTTCGGAGGAGGATCGATTACGAATTACGATTACGATGATGATTACGCGGACGATGACGTGGACGAACATGATGAGAAGATGACGATTGGTATGTGGAGTTCGCGCTCCCCAAGTGCTTTGCCCTTTCCCCTTTCTATGGGCAATGAACGCGGGGCTCGACCTGCGTGAATCCTGTTTCGATCCGGTGGGATTATGCGATCGCCTGTGCGACCTGGGGATTGGTCCGTCGCGTGAGGATCATCTGCATGCCGTCTTTTGGTCGCAGCGTTATCTGCGGATCGAAGGCGACTTCGTGACCCGGCGCCAGGCGCATTTGCCAGCGTTGACCGAGGACCGCAAGCAACAAGACGCCTTCCATCCACGCGAAAGACTCGCCGATGCAGGTGCGCGGTCCGCCGCCAAACGGGAAATACGTGAACTTGTGGCGTTCGCGCTGCAGTTCGGGCGCCCAACGATCCGGGTCGAACTTTTCGGGATTGGGAAAATTATCGGGGTTATGTTGGCATACATAGGGACTCATCAGGATCACGGACTTCGCGGGCACCGTGTACCCGCCGAGTTCGAATTCCGCCAGCGCGGATCGCCCAATCACATAAGCGGGCGGATACATTCGCATCGATTCGGCGAACACGCGCCGCGTGTATTCGAGCTTCTGCAAATCCGCGGGCGTTGGCAATCTTCCGCCCAGCACTGCGTCGAGTTCCGCGTGGAACTTTTTCTCGACCTCGGGATTCTGCGACAACGCGTACCACGTCCACGTCAGCGCGTTCGCCGTAGTCTCGTGTCCGGCAAGGAACAGCGTGATCGCTTCGTCGCGCACCTGCTTGTCGGACATGCCGGCGCCGTCGTCTTCGTCCTGCGCGTCAAGCAGCATCGACAACAGATCACCGTGATCCTCTCCGGACGCGCGTCGTTCGCGAATCATCCGGTATATCGTCTTGTTGATGCGCGAACGCGCGGTCAAGAATCGAATATTCTTCGGCGTCGGCACCAAGGTCATCAGCACCGCCGCGGGATGAATGACGCGCTCGAAAAGGTCGATGATCTGGGTCAAGGCCTCCCCTATTTCATCCGCCTCGGACTCCACATCCGAATCAAACAAGGTCTTCGCGACAATCGCCAACGTGAGCCGCATCATTTCGTGGGCGACGTCCATTGTCTGTCCGTCCGCACCCTGCGCGTCCCACAAATTCGCGAAACGATCAGAATACGCAATCATCGTCTCGCCGTATCCGAAGATTCTCTGGGAATGAAATGCGGGCTGCATCATGCGCCGTTGGCGCTTGTGGGATTCGCCTTCATTTGTCAGCAAGCCATCGCCAAAAACGTAGCGCGCCATCTTGAGCGCGCGACTCTTCGTAAAATTCTTGTGGTTCGTCACCAACACTTCTTTGATCATGTCGGGATCCGAGACCAGGTAGATCCAGCGGTCAAACACCCGGAAACGCACGATGTTTCCGTAGGTCCGTTGCAACTCCTGCAGAAAGCCGATTCGGTCCGTGCCGATTTTGCGAGCACAACCGCCAATGAGTGTTCCATTCGGACCAGGAGGATGAATCAGCTTTGACATTCGCATGAGACCTTCGGGTTGCTTGGCGTGTCGCCATCGAGCGGGTGTCGTGCCGAGAGAATCCGCACTCCGCAACGATTGGACTCGCCGAGAGCATGCGTTGGTGTCAACTTTCGCTTGGTGCTCCAAGAAATCCGCAGCGATGCACGCGCTAGCACTAGTGTAACGCAAACCAATCAATTTCCTCACGCGAAGCTCATTCGATTTGAAAACCCACCGCATATGCTCTGCGCCGGTGTCGATCGCGAAACGCTTTGCGCTCGGTGCGGGGCGCGGCTCACCTTCACATGTAACCCAAGGAGTACCAAGTCAATGAAACGAAAACGTGGATTCACCCTGATCGAACTGTTGGTCGTGATTGCGATCATCGGCATTCTCGCGGCGATTCTGTTGCCAGCGCTGGCCCGTGCCCGCGAAGCGGCGCGCCGCGCGTCATGCCAGAACAACCTGAAACAGCTTGGCATCATTCTGAAAATGTATTCCGGAGAAACCAAGTCGGAGAAGCTTCCGCCGATGCAGGGTTTGGCGCCCTACTATGCCGACGGCGTAACGGGGTTTGTCGCGAATTGCAATATGCAGGACGAGCCCGAGTTTTCGCCGAACGTAGAATCATGGTATCCGGAATACCTCACGGACTGGAACGTCCTGTCTTGTCCTTCTGCGCCGGACTCCGGTGATGTGGTCGATCATCTCTCGATCATTTCGGAAGGCTGTCCCTACGCCGGACTGGCCGACAACCCTTCGGACAGCTACGTGTATAACGGTTGGGTCGTGGACCTGTCCGATGGCAACGATCCCACGACGGGCGTTGCTGGACTGACCGTTTCATCGCAGTTACTGGAGGCGTTCATCGCGCTCGACGCGGCGGGCTCGCTCTCAACATCGATACCGGCAGATCCTGCAGCTGCCGTGCGCGCCCTGGACAACGACATCGATGTACCTGCTGGCTTGGGCAACGCCGGTGGCGATATTGTCCGACGTCTCAGAGAAGGAATCGAACGCTTTCTGATTACGGACATCAATGACCCCACGCGCAGTTCATCCGCACAGTCCACCGTTGTAACGTTCTTTGACATCGTAAACTCGGATCCGAGTTCCGGCGCTGCGTTTAACCACGTGCCCGGCGGCGGCAACGTGCTGTTCATGGACGGCCACGTCGAGTTCCGGAAATACGACCCGCGCGGCGCCTATCCGATCAACAAACTACAGGCTGATATAACCCAGTTTGTAGCGGATTAGTCACGCCGAACTGGACTCTCCGATGCGGGTGGGCCTGGGCGATTTATTCGCCCAGGCCCACCCAGACTTTGCCTCGAAATCAACGGCTTGGATGGGACGCAAAATCGCTCTCGGCGCGCTGCGTTCGCGCTCCAGGCGGCGATGTGCAAAACAACCCAAAGTTTTATTCGTGAAGATTGACACGATAGTTGACATCGCCTTTGAAAGTGTATATAGTCCCCCGTCTGTGACTGCCTTACCCCAAGATATGGAAAAGGGCAGCACGGAAGCGACAGGGTAGACCCGAGCTGCTTAGATACTCATTGGTTAGGTCTTGGTGGGGAAAACAGGGCGGCCCTTGCGGGCCTATTGGGTATAGGGTCGAGCGGTCTTAATTGTGATTGCAATCACGATATCAAAACGCTCCCCGGCAAAAGGTAGCAATACTACCAAACAGTAATTAGGTTTTCGGCGATCAAGGTTGACGCCAGATGTTGTATAAGCGATTACTTTTGAATAGGTTAAAGACGAGGTAGCGCGTGGCTCAGCTATTTCCTTCCAGCTTTAATACGGTCGCCAGAGTGACAATCATTGGAGGCGCTTTATTCCTCCTTTTTGGTGGTGCCGGTGCCATGCATTTATATTGGTCGCCTTTTGGCACCAATGTAAACGTCGCCAAGGCACAGCCGGTTCCGTTCTCCCACCGTCACCATGTGCAGGCCATGGGCATCGACTGCCGGTACTGCCACACGACCGTTGAAACCGGGGCATTTGCGGGTATTCCCCCCACCGAAACCTGTATGACCTGCCACTCCCAAGTGTGGACCGAGGCGCCGATGCTCGCTCCCGTCCGGGAAAGCTGGGACACGGGGAAGCCGCTTGAGTGGAACCGCGTCAACGACCTTCCTGATTTTGTGTATTTCAACCACAGCATCCACGTGAACAGTGGCATTGGCTGTGTCACGTGCCATGGTCAAGTCGATAATATGCCCCTCATGATGAAGGCGGAGACGCTTCATATGAAGTGGTGCCTGAATTGCCACGAGGCGCCGGAAAAATTCATTCGTCCGAAGGACAAGATCTTTGATATGAACTGGATCCCCTCGAAGGAAGAACCGCAGTCCGTTCTCGGACCACGGTTGGTAGAAGAATACGGAATCAAGAAGGCGCAGCTTACCAACTGCTCCGTGTGCCATCGGTAAACCATAAGAAGCGGATAGCCTGAACCGTGATAACTGAAGATTCAATAGCAGTTGCTGAACCTCTAGACCTCAGCGCGGTACGCCAGAAGCTGGCGTCCAAGCGCGGGCCGGAGTATTGGCGAAGCCTCGAAGAACTCGCGGAAACCGACGGGTTTATGGACTTGTTGCACCGGGAATTTCCCCGGGGCGCGTCAGTCCTCCAGAGCGGCGTAGAGCGACGGAGCTTCCTAAAGTACATGGGTGCGTCGTTGGCATTGGCTGGCGTAACGGCATCGTGCTCGCGTCAGCCCGACGAGCACATCGTCCCCTTCGTGAAGCCATCCATTGAGATGAGCCCGGGCACACCGAAGTTTTTCGCGACGGCAATGCCGCAGAACGGTTATGCGATTGGATTGCTTGCGGAAAATCACACAGGCCGTCCGACGAAAGTCGAAGGTAATCCGAACCATCCCGCAAGCCTTGGTTCGACAAACATGTTTGCGCAGGCATCCATGCTTTCCCTCTATGATCCGGATCGATCCGCGGTGGCGTTGCGCCGGGGCACGATTACGACTTGGGAAACGTTTGTCGCCGCGCTGGATGTGCAGATAAATGGAGAGAAAGACCCGATTTCTGGTGCGAAGCTCAGCCAAGGTCTGCGAGACAAACCGGATTCCGGCATTCGTATCCTTTCCGGCACGGTAACCTCCCCCACGCTTGCCGCCCAAATGCAGAATTTCCTCACGACTGTGCCGGGTGGCCGTTGGCACCGGTATGAACCGGTAAACCGTGACAATGCGGTCGCTGGCGCGCAGCTTGCTTTTGATCAACCGGTAAACGCGATCTATCGCTTCGACCAGGCCGACATCGTCGTTTCTCTGGACGCGAATTTCCTTCACGAAGGATCCGCGCACGTTCGCTATTCTCGTGATTTCGCCAGCCGGCGCAGCGCGGAAGACGGCGCGGTAATGAACCGTCTATATTTCGTTGAAAGTTCTCCGACGCTGACCGGCGCGGCGGCCGAACATCATTTGCACGTGCGACCTTCTCAAATTGAAACTTTCGCACGCGCCATCGCCCGAAAACTGGGGCTGGATGCGCCGGGCGCTGAATTGGCAGAGGCGCACGCAAAATTTGTCGATGCCCTGGCTGCGGATTTGCAGCACCATAAAGGAAAGAGTCTTATCGTTGCTGGCGACAATCAGCCCGCAATCGTTCATGCGATCGTGCACGCCATCAATGAGAATCTTGGAAACGCCGGCTCAACCG
>CALEZK010000343.1 GCA_937928585.1 uncultured bacterium
ATTCCGCGCACGGCTGAGTAGAAACGAGAAACCAGGAACACGGGACAGACGCAAGGTATTTTCAAGAAAGTGGGCATCAAATGCGTCAAGAAACGGCAGCTGGCGAATAGTGACGAGATACGTCGATCCGAATGCTGCCGCGCAACCGAGCATCGTTGCCGCCGCGCCCAGGCGACCCGCGGTATCCGGCAGGTTCGCGTTGATCAGCACGCAGATCACCACGCCAGGGAGCGACGCGACAAACGGCCACAGAACCGATTCGCGCCATATGGCGCGCGCGCGCACTGCGGTGATGTCGCGCATCGCGCGTAAAAACCAGAGCATGCTGATATACATGGAGAGCGCGGTGGCCGCGGCAATGCCGATATAGCCCATGGCAAAGGCAAGCGCCACGGTCAATGCGATGTTGCTAAACATTGCGATAAGACCCGCGTTCATTTGTACATCGGGGCGGCCGCGGCCAAGCGCGACACTGACGCCGGGCCCCTGCAAGACGTTCGCGGCATAACCAATCACAATCAGACGAAACACCCACGCGGCTTCCGGCATGACATCGCCCAGCCACGCGCGCATGATGGTGTCGGCGGCCGCCGCGGAGAAGAGGGCAAGCGGGATGGTGATTGCCGCGATGTATTTCGTGCCGACGCGATAGAGGCGCTGCAATCGCGCGGAGTCGTCGCGCGCATCAAGATCAGACGCGGCGGGCAGTATCGCGCCGAGGAACATGACCGGAAGCTGTCGCACCTTGTTGGCTAGCTCGACGCCGGCCTTGTATGCCCCCGCCAGCCCCATCTGCCGATACAGCAATCCGACGACAATGATGTCGGTTTCAAACGTAATGAGATTCGAGAGTCGCGCAACTTGCGCGCGCCACCCATAGCGGTAGAGCTGGGTGAACTCATGCGCCCTGAACAGCGTGGGAGAAATGCGCAACTCGGGCAGCAGCCAGAAGGCAATGATGAGACTGGCCACCGCATATACCGCAAGCACCAGCGCCGCGCCATACATCAATCCGCGCAGGCCCATGCCGTTTTCGAGGAAGGCGACCGTAGCAATTACCTTGACCAAGGACATGAAGAAACCCACCGCGTTGGTGACGTCCATCCGCTGAAGCCCTGCCTGAATGGAAGTGAACGGCGCGACGCAGTTGCCGATCAGGAACATTGCAAACGAGCATTGCACGAGAAAGACGAGGTCGTGCGCATTCGCTTCCGGCACGCCCATCAGGCCTGCGAGTTTCAGCGTGGCGTATGCGAGAAACGGAAAACACAGCGCGGCCAGCGCAATGCCGATGCCCGCGTAAAGCACGAGCGCCGTGCTGATCAGTTTGGAGATGCGGCGGCGCTCGCCGCGCGCGGCGTATTCTGCAATAAACTTTGCATAGCCACTGCCGAATCCAAGATCAAGCAACCCTATGTAACCGGAAAACGCCGCCACAAGCCCCCAAACGCCATACTCTTCGAGGCCAAGCTTCCATACGATGTATGGGGTAAGGAAAAGCGCGGCAATCGCGTCCCAGGCGCGTCCCGCGACATTCCACAAAGTGTTTCGCGCGATCACGCGCTGCACGGGCACCGGGGTAAGATCGTCGACGCTGTTATTCGGATCGGAATTCATAAATATCCACGCGCTCGACTCCGCCACTCCGCGGATCGGGAAGTTCCAAAGACTTGACGAGGGTAAAATGCGCGGTATCCGCGCGCCATGAGTCAAGCAATGCGCCCACCGGTGTCGCGCGAAATGCGGGAGACCGCTCGATATACGCATTCGGAACAAAAAGATAGCGGATGCCGTTCACCCGCAACCAGTCGTGTTGCGCGTCCGGCGCCATCACCGCCACGGGTTTCAACGCTTCAAAGTTTGTATACGCCGGTTGCCGGAAATAATATCCGCGCGGGTCAAGCGAGAGCACCGTCGCGTTCGATGGAAGCTCGCGCGAGACCCAGTCCATCGCGCTATACCGCTCCACGCGCCGCGCAAGATAGTCCCCGCGCGATTCAACACCGATCGCAACAGGTGCTTTCAGCGCGGCATTCGCGAGCGCAGGCAGCAATCCCAGCGCGCAGGAAACCAGAAACGCGGGAACGGTCACCCAGCGCAAGCGCGGAATCGTTGTAATCGGTACAACGGCGACAGCCATCATCGGCACGATGAATGGCAGCGCATACCGCGCGAATCGTTGAAAAAAGAACAGCGCAACCAGGCCAGACCCACTGAACGCGCCAAGCGCGCGCGCGTATTGCCCGCCGACAACGATGCCGATCACGCCAAGCAGCAACCACAAGGCACCGGGCGATGTGCTCCACCCGCCGTAGTGTGCCGGGTTCATCGTGATGGACCAGGGAAATGTGAGCAGCTGCAAAGGTCCACTCCCTTGAATCGACGAGTGGGATCCGATCTCCGCAACGTTGACGTCCGGCAGTGCGCCGGATTTGGGGGCGAAGAACGGATAGAGCGGAAACCCAGACACGAACCATGCACGCAGCAGCCACGGTGCTGCGCCAATAATTGCGAACACGCTGAATACAAAAACATTTCGCGCGCGCGATCCCGCCGAGGCCATCGCCACGCCGACTATCAGTAGCGCAATAACAAGTAACGCGGTATGGCGAACGCCACACCCGCCGCCTGCGAGATAGGCTGCGAGCATCAAATAACCGGCATGGCGATCCTGATGCCAGGCGATCATTGCGCACAGCGCGCCCATCACCATGGCCGCATAGGGCACGTCGATACCAGGCACGCTGGATTGATCCAGAAAGATAGGCGCAGTGGCGACAACAGCCGCGGCAATCCAACCCGATTCGCCGCCCGCAAGACGTCGCGCGACACAGTACGCGGATGCGCACAGCAGAAAGCCAAAGCTCCAGGTGGTCAGCGTTGCGCGCGTTTCCAGAAGTCGTGCGGCAAAATCGTTCGATAGGGGCACAAAGGCTTCGATTCCTGGAACGGCAAACAAGGTATGTACCAGTTGCGGATACGCCGAGTAGTTATTGCCAGGCACCAACTCTATTGCGCCGGCGCGAAGGTACGCCGCCGGCAGCGCAATATGCGCGACGCCCGCGTCCCAACTGGTGACCGGCGCGCAGGCTGCCACAAAGGCGCAACCGAGCGCGATCACGAGTGCCCCGCAGGCGATTCGCGCGATTCCCGTCCGAGGGAGCGCGGGCAGCACGCGTGCATCGCGCCGCGCAAACCGCAGCGCGAAGTAACCGAGCGCGCAAACGCCAATCGCAATGCGCACGGCACCGGCCAGCGCGAGGCTGTGCGACCCGAGACACAGCAACACCGTCGCGGTGAGGCAATAGCCGCAAAGAATAGCAAGCGCCCACGCTTCGCGCGTGCGCGGCAAGCCGGCAATCCGCAGACATGCGGCGCCTGCTAGCGCGGCTATTGCAATGGTTAATGCCACCAAGTCGCTCCGTTACTTCCCCATCGATTGGATAGGCATGATATCACCGCAGAAACAGGAAGGAGAAAGGGGCGGGGCATCGTCCCTTTCTCCCAGGGGGTGGGGAGGGTGGAAGAATCTAGCGCGCGGCGTGTTTTTTCTGGTTCACGAGCTTGGTGATCCACACGTCGATATAGTTCTGGCCGATGGTGTTTAAGACATCGACACCCTTGGTGCGTCCGAACGCGATTGCCGCATCGCGCGCGAGCTCACGGGCGCGCCGGCGCTCTTCGCTCGACAGTTTTCCGTCCGAGCTCGAATCCTTCACTGCGCGCACGTAGACGTCGTAGGTCTGCTGCACCCCGGCCTCAAGCGCGACCAGGGCCTCGGCGAAGCGCTGCTCCTTGGCGCGTTGATACCAATCCGTGGCCTTGAAGAAAGTCCACAGGCCGCCGAGCACAGCCCCGAGGGTCGTGATTACCGGCTCCGACATCGCGTTGGTAATTTCGTTCATTTTGGGTCTCCTTGTTGTGTTGGTGATTTGAAAAGTGATGGCTAGAGAAACGTGCGTACGTCCGTGACATACCCGTTGATGCTGTCGTCGGTGTTTTTGATGGACGTCATCCCTGGGCGCAGGTGCACACGCGCCAATGCGATGCAATGCGCCTGTGGAGACGGCGGCACTGGAGAAGCCGCTTCCACGCCGGTGACAATGTTCACATCCCACGTGTCGAGACGGGCCTGCACCAAATCGATGCGCGGATGCGTAACCGGCGGCGTCACGTCGGGCGTGGTTGCGTCCGCGCCGAGCTTATAGGGCATCTTCGAGATGAAGCCGTAGCCCGGGCGCACTTTCACTGACAGGTTTGGCGTTGCGTTCGCAATGACGGCAAGATCGTCATCTGTCGCATTACGAATCACGCCATTGCCACCGCCCCAGGCATGACTGAGCAGAAAGTACGCCAGCTCCAGCGCGAGTTCGATGCGGTTGTCCCACGTGTTTAATTTCGACGATGGCACGGGGCGCTCCTCGAATGTCCACGTCGTTTTTGTGTAACCAAGTCCTTTGATCGCCATGGTGATTTCCTTGCTGGGTTAGTCGAGATGGTGAACGCCATCGAGACCGACGGCGGCGTTGTCCAGACGAAACTGATACACGGCGGAACCGCTGGGTTGACTGCTGACCATGTAGGCGAGCGGTGAAGTGACACTACGCAACGGCGACGTCAATCGGATGCGCGTCGTTACGTGCGCGCTGGAAAAGCGGTGGACTACTTCCCGCGCGCGGGCAACGAGCGCGCCGGAATATCGCCCGCCCCATTCGTTTGGCAGTTCGTGGTCGATTCGGCGAAGCGGCACACCGCGAACTTCGATGATGTCACCCACTTCGACGTCCGCTTTCCCGTGAAAGAAAACAATCTCCCCACTGCGCGTGGGGTACGCAATATCATCCAGAACCCCGGCGAGCAATTTGTCCGCATCTTCTTCGCGAGACACACCAAAATGCTCGAAGGACTTGCCCGCGATTCCGTATTCGTCGATGCTTTCGCCCCGCAAATAAGTTTTACTGACCGCGCCGGAAACGGGATTGCCGTCGAACTGAATGGCATTCGCCATGCCGCCGATGTCCGCGCCAAATGCGACGCCCATGCGCACCGGATCGTAAAACCACACGTGGGTGGGACGCTGCGCCCGATAGAAACGAACGGCGTGCGAAACACTAAGCGACCACACGAAGCCACCCGCGGCATAGGCCAACGTGGTCAATTCTTCCAACACCCGGTTCGCGGTGTCATAGGCAATCAACGCGGTCGGCGCTTCCTCGATGGAGTCCGCATTGGGTCCGGTGTAGGAAAAGAAGTCCTTTAGCGTCATGCTTGCGTCGTTGTAGCGGCCGTCTTTGTACAAATAGACTTCGGCGTGCCCCAGTTCGACCTGCGCGGCGTTGAAGCAGCGCGCACCGCCAAACACAAGGCCGATATAGCGGCCATACGCATCCACGCGATCGTCGAATGCGCCGGAAGGATCCCGGTGCGGGTTCAGCTCGATGTAGTCGATGCCGTGTGCATCCAGCAATGCTTGAAGCGCATCGCGCGCGGCCTCTGCGCTGCGCCGATAGACGCTTGCTTCGTATTGGCCATCGGTCCAACCAGCCACCTCGGGGTGCCGCGCAATGGCATGCGTGTTACGCGATAACTCTTCACAGTCGATCATCATCAATCGCAAGTCCGGCCAGGGCGCGCCGTCAACAACGAGTCCCGCGATCGTGTCGCCGTCCTTTGCGTAAGCGGCAGTCAAATCAATGCGGGCGCCACCCACCCATTGCCCCTCGGCAATGCCCCCAACTTCAAGTTCGTTCTCTGGAAATTTTCGCGCGAGGAATTTCAGGTACTCGCGTTCCGCGCCGTCGGGATAGGCCGTGTGGGCGACGGTATAGTGAATGGGGCCGATTGCATGGGTCAGAATGTCTTTGACGATCGCGCCAATGCTCTCGTTAGCATATGCGCGCGCGACGGGCGCGTTGATCGCGTTGCTATTGCCTTCGGCGAAAAACTCGATGACCTCTTGAAACTGCACGTATTGATCGAGAATGAGCTTGCGCGAATCGCTCCATTGAGGGACGACCTCGGTGATGGGCGCTTCGCAGAACAGTTCATCCGCAATGAACACGCGCACGCGATAGCCTTCGCTCAGTTTCGCCAGGTTCATCGGCAGGATTCCGCGGATCACATCGGCTTGGTCGGGCGTGCGACGAATGGCTTCAACCAGCGGCACTTCATCAAATGACGCAATGCGCAATCCACGGGTGTCAATTATGTCTATGCGGTATCGCATCGGCCTACCACCAGCGATCCCGGTATTCGACAGTCACCGCGGCAAGATGCGCGCTGGATGGTGCACCGGTGTAGAGGATGGCGCTGCCTTCCGGCGCGATTTCCAGAAATACCCCTGAGACATACGGCGTCACATCGACTCCGTTGATCGCGGCCGTCTTCGTGATGCCGTCCAGTACAAGTTCCTCACCGATGCCAACAATGCCGTCGTAGACAATTGCCGTTGCGCCGATACCGAATGATGGCGACACAAGTGTTCCCAATGCCGTGCACCGAATGCGTGCGGGGGCGGTCGTGTTGCCAAGCGTGGAGAGCGCGATCGTATCGCCGTCCGAGTCGATGCTCCACGGCACGCTGTGCAGCACGACCGATTCTTCGTGCGGATCGCGCGCAACGAGTTTCAGGGTGAATGCGCCGGCGAGCGGTTGGGTTGAGACGTTTCGAACGAACGCCGCGCGACGCACGAACATCCTTCTGTCCGCGCGAATGGAGAGCGTGGCGGAATAGTCGACGGTTGATGAGGCATCGAGGATCGCGTCCAACGCCGCGTGAACAGCGGCTTCCGTCGACACGTCGACGATGACGCCGCTTATCTCGATGCTTCGCTCGCGACGGCCACCGACTTCTTCGTGCGCTTCGCGAACGCGCGTATGCGCGGCATCAAAGACGAACGCGCCAAGGGTTATAGCCACGGTTAGTTCTCCCCCATCACGGGCACGGATGGTGTTGTCTCCGCCACAGCGCGCACGGGTTGGGCCACGAGGTATGGCGCGAGGAGGAACCACGCCTGCTTCTCTGAAATCTCGGCTACAGCGGTCAAGGCGCGAAAGCGATCTCCATCCTCAATGCGCTGCCCGCCGATGGTGATGTTTCGTTGCGCAAACGCGTCCTTAGAGGCCAGCGCGCGAAAAAGGTACGCGCACGCAAGCAGGGTTTCTCCGGAGATCAGTGAGACCTCGGGCGGGTCTACATCAACGCCAGGATCGAGCAAGCGTTCAAGTTCGGCGTGGGCATCGCCAATGCAAGCGGCGATCAGGTCGGCGGGAACGAGCAGGGCATCGTTCAACTGAAATCGCAGACGGACATTCGATTCGCTTGTAAAAGGTGGCATTGACTCCTCCTGCTGCGCGTTGCGACGGGGGCGAGAACGCCTCGCCCCCGTCGCACGACGCGGTTAGCTCCAGTCGCTCTGCACGACGACGCGGGCCTTCTGATAGATCACCGCGAAATCGGTTACGACGGTGAGAAACGTGCGGTCCCACTGCTGGTTGATCAGCTTGTCGTTCTCGACGAGCACATCCTGCTCGGTGAGTTTCTCGACGGCATAACCGGCATCGAGAATCGTGAGCTTGTTCGCCGGTTGATCGACCATCGGAACAAGTTTCACGCCCAGCGGCGTCACCGGATTGCCGGTCTTCGCGAAGTCGAATAGCGCTGCATCCTTGAACTCCGCGAGGTTGAGAATTGTCTGCGCGAGCGCGGAGTTCGCGAGCATGTGCGTCGGTGAAAAGTAGTGGTCCAACGTCAGGGTCATGTAGCCCTTCACGATGTCCGCATAAGTCCACGTGTTCACCGTCGCCGTGTTGATGGTGTCTGCCGCAGTGCCGGCGCCCGAGGAGTCGCCGCTGACAAGCACCGTTGCAAGGCGCGCGTCCAGGCTGCGCCCGAGGCGCTCGCCGATGCGTTGCAGGTGCACGCGAAGCATGTCCACGGACATCCGTCGAATCACTTCGTAGGAAGCGACAATGCCGCGCCCCTTCTTGTCGAGGCGCACGATGCGATCGCCATAGGTGATTTCCGATTCGGGAATCGCCGCGCCTTCCGCGACGGAACGGAGCTCTTCATCCGCCGCGTTTTCTTCGACATAAGGAACATCGAACGCGGTGCTCGCGATGGGTTCGTCGCGAATGATCAGATCGGGATACGCGGGCCGCCGTTTAAGACCGGCGACGACCGACTCGCGCACGATGTCGGGGAAGAGCCATTTCGCGTTTGGATCGCTTTGAAAGAACCGATCGACGGTGATTCGGTGCAGATCGATGCCGAACTCCTGCGCGCAGTAGTCGGACACGTTGGTGCCGAGCGCGCGGAAAAATTGCGCGTGCGACAGGCCCAGCGCGCCGAGGGTCTCATAGAGCGCGCGGCCCTTGATTTGCCGCATGCGCTCCGGTTCGTCGCTGAGGAATGCGACGCGTTCTTTGACCAGGTGATCGCCATACATCATGACGTGGATAATCCTTTCTCGTTACAGCAGAACGTGAACAAGCGACGCGGAGGCGTCGACTTTCACGTTGATGCCGTTGCCATTGCCCGAAGCGGGCGTTTTCACTTTGCCGTCGGTGCCGGAGGCGAGAACGCCTTTCACACCATCGACGGTCGGCGCGCTTCCGGCGTAGGTGAACAGGCAAATGCCGCGCACCTTCACGGGAATCGGCGCGCCATTCGCGCTTGCGTCAGCCATTGCCTGACCAAAGATCACGTCTTCGTCCGCGGTCGCGTTGTCCACGGTGTACGCGCCGGTCAACTTCACCGCATCGCCCGCGAAAATATTCACTGTCCCGCTTGCCGGGGTTTTGCAGGTGATGACGAGTTCGGTCACCGGCCCGCCTACATCTCCATATGCCATTGCATGAGTCTCCTTGTTTGCTTGGGCCGCGGCGCTTGTCGCCGCGAACTTCTCTCACTTACTGGGCACGGGGTGTTGCACTTTTCAGCGCGACGCGAGAACGGAAAGCACATCGTGCAAACACAGCTACGTTGATCTTTTCGTCAGAACTGCGTGCCAACCACTGCGCCGTCCGCGTTTGCCGTGGGGAGTGCGCTGCTGACTTTCAGCGTGCCGTCATCTTCGACGAAGACGTACCAGATCGTTCCATTGGGCGAGGCAAGTTTCAGGCAACCGGGCGCGGCACCGCCCGAGCCGTCCCACGCGGTAACGACGCCGCGCGTCGTGCTGTCTGCCCCGGCGACGATATCGCCGCCTTCCACATTTAGGTCGAGTTTGATGCGCGTGTTGCGGCTGATGCGCGCAGGCTGTCCGGGATCGCGCTCGATGAAAATCGGGGTGTCGATGAATGCGCCGGTGTTGTCGTATGCGGAAATGCGGAGCGCGCTGCCGTTGTACGTGCTGCTCTCGGCGTGTTCGCTCGCGCCGATTTCCCACCGCAGGTTCGCCCCGCTACTCGATGCGCCGGTGTAATATGCCGTGCGGCGAAACACACCGCTTGGACCGGCGAAGCGCAAACGCCCCACACTCGCGCTGCCATCGCCGACGTGAACCTCGCCTTTTGTGCTGATGCCGCTTTGGAACGCGACATCTTGCGAACCTTGCGTTATGAGGAAGGCTGCCGTCGGCGTTGCGCTGCCGTTGCGGGTCCCCAGGGCGAGGGTGTCCGTGGCTCCGTCGAACCAAAGCGCTCCGCCATGCATTGCGCCGGGACTGTTGAGATTTAGAAATGCCTTGTTGCCCGCGCCGGTGAGGATGGATGCGCGATGGTCGACGGCCTCGTTTCGACCGATGGTGACTTCGCCATCCGTGAGGAAATCTCCGTCCGCTTCGAGATCACTCCCACCGTCTGGAGCGGATGCGTACCCCCCGCCGATGGCGAGTTCTTCGATGTACCGGGGTGCAACGCCAATACCCATGAGCAAGACGGGAATGAGCAAGACGGCGAACAGGGTGAACAGGCGGCGATTTGACATGATTTGGACTCCTGTAAGTGTTTTGAGCGGCTTGATTAGCGTGTAACTGCCTTACTTTCTGGCACGGCGTGTTGCACTGACGGATTTCCCAAAAGCGTCAACGTTTGCCGAGGGGGTGTCGTTTGGGATTGGGCTGCACCACGGGGGTGCAAGCGCGGGAAACTTGTGCAAACCTGACGGTTTTAGTTACACTCCGCCGTGCTGCAAGTCTTGGGTCTGTTAAATCTTATGAAGGTGCGTATGCATATCAAAGCCGGTCTCTTCGCGGTTCCATTACTCGTTGCAATTGCGGTCTCCTCTTGCGGTGGCGCCACCGAAGAGCAGACTGCCGCAAATAAACAGTACGAACAGTTGACGCCGGTGCCTCCAGCGCCGTTGCCAACACCGAGCGAACCATTGCCGCCGCTTCCACCCGATATGCCGGCGCCGACGCCCGCGGCAGCACCTGCACCTGCACCTGCACCTGCGCCAGAACCTGCGCCTGCACCCGCTCCCGAAGCAACAGCGCCGCCCGCGCCGCAGGAGCCCGCCTATGCGTTCACTGGCGAGAACTTGTTGCAGAACGGCGATTTCGAAAGCAAAATCGATGGCAAGGTCTTGCCGTTCTGGATGGTATTGGGCAAACCGAAATTCGCAGGTGAAACAAAAGCCGCATATGAAGGCAAGCAGTCTGTGCGTTTCGATCTTGCCGCGGGTGCGGATCTCGGCGCATATCATGCAGTGCCTGGCGTTTCCGCTGGCGAACAGTATCTGCTTCGCGGGTTTGTGAAGACCGAAGACGTCGACGGTTTCGCCTGCCTCGAAGTGCAGGACGCTGATCGCGGCCACACGGCGTTTACAGTGCAATCAGAGCAAGTGAAGGGCACCACGGACTGGACCTATGTCGATGTGGTCGTCACCGTGCCCGACGGCACCAAGAATTTGAACGTCTATATGCGCAAGATTTCGACTGAAGGCGCAACGAGCGAAGGCAAGGTGTGGTTTGACCGATGCGAACTGCTCCCCGTCAGCGAAGCAGTCGGCGAGAACCTGTTGCAAAACGGTGGATTCGAACAGGGCGAAAACGGCCTTGCCTGGTGGACCGCCCCGCACGAAAGCGTGACCGCGTCGCAGGACAGCGATGCGAAGGAAGGCGAATCCAGCCTGAAACTGGTGATGCCCGCAAATCTGAACTTCGGCATCTACAATCAGGTGGTAGTGGAGCCGGGCAAGACCTACAGCTTGTCGGGCTGGGTGAAGACGAAAGACCTCGCGGGTGGCGCGCGCCTCGAAGTGCAGGACGGCGAAGCGGGCCATACCAAGTTCCTGGCGATTGGCAAAGATACAGCGGCGACACAAAACTGGGCGCCGTTGTCCCTTGCGTTCACGGTGCCGGATGGCACTACGCGCTTGAATGTTTTCCTTCGCCACGGTGGAACGAAAGAGAGCGGTTCGAAAGAGGGAACGGTCTGGTTTGACGATTACGCGCTTCTTGAAGCGAAGTAATTGACAGATCAAGCCGCGCGAATAAGTCTGAGTTAAAAGGGCCGGCATCGCTTGGCGTCCGGCGCGACATCCCCCAGGGGTTGGTTGGAATGGATTTAACGGTCATTACCACGTATCGCTGCAACTCGCGTTGCTCGATGTGCCACATCTGGAAGTATCCGACCGACCCCGGCGAGGAGGTCAACACGGAAGATTTGAAGAAACTTCCGGGCGGATTCGACAACCTCAACATCACCGGCGGCGAACCGACACTTCGCAAGGATTTATCGGATCTCGTGGAGTGCTTGCAGCCGAAAGCGCGTATTCTCGAAATCAGCTCGAATGGCCTTCACGCCGAACGCCTCGAACCAATCATTCAAAAATATCCGCAGACGAAGGTGCGCTTCAGCCTGGAAGGCTTTGGCGACACGAACAACCGCATCCGCGGGGAAGAAGGCGGCTTCGAGAAGAAAGTCGAAGGTCTGATGCGCCTGAAAGAACTCGGCGGGCAGGACCTCGGCTTTGGCGCGGTGATACAGGACGACAACCTCAGCGAGGTCGTCAACCTCTACAAGTTTGCGCAGGGAAAAGGCGTCGAGTTCGCGACGTCCACCCTCCACAACGCCTTCCAGTTCCACAAAAATGACAACGTCATGTATGACCGAATGAAGGTCGCGCGCGAAGTCGAGAAGCTCGTCACCGAGATGCTCAAAACCAGCAAGGTCAAGAACTGGTTTCGCGCCTACCTCAACCTGGGGTTAATCGAAAACATTCTCGGTCATGATCGGCTGATTCCATGCACCGCGGGCAAGGACTTTGCCTTTATCGATCCCTGGTGCGATGTGTATGCCTGCAACGTGCGCCCCGACCTGCTGCTTGGCAATCTGCGCCGTCAGTCGTGGGACGAAATCATGAACAGCCCCAAGTCGCAGGAGATTCGCGCGAAAGTCAAGGCGTGCACGCAGAATTGCTGGATGGTGACAACCGCGCGCACGGCAATGCGCAACCCCGCGATTCCGCAACTGCCGAAGGCCGGCCCCTTCTGGTGGGTCGTGCTGAATAAGCTGCGCGTCACCCTCGGAATGCCGATACCTTTCGACAAATACATCGATTACAGCGTTGTGGTGAAAGACGAATCCGTGCCAAAGCGCGAACATTACCTGGAAAACAAACAGGTAAAACGAAAGAAGCAAACCGCCGAAGAAGAGCACTACTCGTTCGTCGGCGAATACTTCAATCGTTGACGCGTCCCAACCCGCGCCAAAGTTTCAATCGGTGTGTCATGCTGCTCCCGGCTTTGCGCCGCTCCAGTTTGTGTATGGGTTTACAGCTCCGTCGTGAAAGGGTGATCGCATGAGGAAGTTTCTGGGTGTCGTCGCGATGGTTTTCTGTTGCCTTGCCTTCGCCATCGCGGAAGAAGCCATTGACCTGACGAACGCGGTTATTGTCGCGCCGCGCGATGGCTCCACACCCGAACGCAACGCCGCGGACATGCTGACCGATGAGATTGCTTCCCGCACCATGGTGCGCCTTCCTATTCAACACGAGTGGCCGACCAACGCGCGTCCGGTGATTCTCCTCGGCACAGTTGCGAACATGAAATCAGTTGCAGGCCCACTGGGCGTGACCGCGACTTCCGTGCTGCCCGAAAAACCGGAAGGGTTCGTGCTGCGCACCGCCACCGCGGGTTCGTCTCCCGTTGTGATTGTGTTGGGAAAAGACGCGCGAGGCCTATTGTTTGGCGTTGGACGACTGCTGCGCGAGTCGCACATGGCCCGTGGAGCCGTGACGGTCAAATCGCTCTCGATCAATACTGCACCGCAGGTGCCCTTGCGCGGACACCAACTCGGCTATCGGCCCAAGGTAAACACCTACGACGCGTGGACCGACGCGATGTTCGAACAATACTACCGTGACCTGATCGTGTTTGGGACCAACGCCGTCGAACTGATTCCGCCACGCAGCGATGATGCCGCGGATAGCCCGCATTTCACGTTGCCGCAAATTGACATGATGGTGCGCATGTCGCAACTCGCCAAAGACTACGACATGAAGCTGTGGATTTGGTATCCGGCGATGGACAAGGACTATGGCAATAAATCCGTGGTCGATACGGCCATCGCGGAATGGGCAGAGGTATTCAAAAGACTACCGCATATCGACGTTGTGTTCGTGCCCGGCGGCGACCCGGGCCACACGCAGCCCAAGCACCTGATGGCGCTCCTGGAAAAACAGACCGAGAGCCTGCACAAGTTTCACCCCAATGCGCAGATGTGGATGTCGCCGCAGGGATTCAATCTTGAATGGACCGAAGAGTTCCTCGAGATCATGCAGAAACAGCAGCCCTCATGGCTTTCCGGCATTGTATTCGCCCCGCAAAACCGCCTCAGCCTTTCCGATCTGCGCGCGGCAATGCCAAAGCAATACCCCATTCGCCATTATCCCGATATCACGCACACCTACTCCTGCCAGTATCCCGTGATCGATTGGGACGTCTCACTGAAGCTGACGCACGACCGCGAACAGATCAATCCGCGGCCACTGGCTTACGCCGAGATCTTCCGCTGGAGCAACCCTTATTGCGATGGCGGCTTCATCACCTATTCGGAAGGTGTGAACGACGACGTGAACAAAATTTTGTGGAGCGCGCTCGGCTGGGACCCCGAAGCCGACGTTCAACAGGTGATGCGCGAATTCGGACGCTATTTCATCGGCGCGAAGTATGAAGAGACTATCGCGAAGGCGCTTTTCGGCCTCGAGCAAAACTGGGTCGGGCCGTTGGATGAGAACAAATCCATCGCGGAGACGCTTGCCCTGGTGCAGTCGATCGAACAGGCGAAAGATCCCCATGTGTTGTTGAACTGGCGCTTCCAACAGATCGCATATCGCGCCTATTTCGATGCGTATGTGCAGCAGCGCGCCGCATACGAAGCCGGTCTCGAACGGGAAGCCATGGAAGTGCTGTTGAACGCCAAACGCAGCAATGCGCTGGAAGCCGTGGACAAAGCACAAGACATTCTGGACCAGGCGAAGGACGCGCGCGTCGCGCCCGCCTTGCGCGAACGCGTCAGCAATCTCGCAGAGGCGCTCTATCACAGCATACGCATGCAGACCAGCGTCTCACGGTTCATGGCAATCGATATCGGCCGCGGCGCAAGCTTCGACTTTCTTGATCGACCGCTGAACAACCGCCTGTGGCTCGAGCCGCGTTTCGCCGCGATCCGCGCCATGACTAACAGCGATGACCGCATGAAGGCGATCGATGAAATCGTAAACTGGGCCAATCCTGGGCCCGGCGGATTCTACGACGATCTCGGCGATCCGCGGAAACAACCCCACCTCGTGCGCGACGTGACCAAGGATTTCGACCCCGAGACGCGCATCAACCCGCTGCTCGGCTACTATCCGCGACCCTTTGATCGCCGCATCTCCTGGTTCGACGACGCGGAGACGCGCTTCGAAGCACCGCTATACATGCGCTACGACAACCTCGACCCCGAAGCCGAATATAAGGTCCGCGCCGTATACGCAGGCGACAAGTGGGACACGCAAATGAAACTCGTCGCCGACGGCATCCTCGTCCACGACCTCATCGACAAACCAGAACCCATCGCGCCACTCGAGTTCGACATCCCCAAGGACGCCACAAAAGACGGCAACCTCACCCTCGAATGGACCCAAACCCCCGGACGCGGCAGCGCCGGCAGAGGCTGCCAGGTGGCCGAAGTCTGGCTGATAAAAAAATAGTCAGGCATTCGCCAATCGACCGCCACGCTGGCGCTTTGGCTCTAAACGACCGAAAATCCAACTAGCGGCCCACCAGCCGCTTTGCGCCTTTCCGGACGGTTGAAAGCAAAGGTACCCGCTTCACCGCCCGGCGCAACGACTCATCTAGGAATATCTTCACGCGCAACTTCCACTCCGGCGTATACCGAAAATCCCTTGGAAGATACAGGTCACGTGTCGCGGCGATAGCGCGGATAGCCGTCGCGCAGCGTGCGCAACCCAGGCCCTCCGTGCCGCAGAACAAATTGTCGAACGCTGCTGACGCGCTTATTTCGCGGTCGATGGGCGCTGGCTGCGACATGCACCGCCGAATTGCTGCAGCAAGTTCAATCGGGTTGTACGCTTTTTCAATAAGCCCGGTCGCGTCCTCGTTCAGATACCGCATCGTTTCGCCATGCGGGTTGTAGTAAATCACGTGGCGACCCATAAGCAAGGCTTCATGTGCAAGCGAACTGAAACGGGTAATCACGATCGTTGACGCGCGCAACTGTTCGTGCACGACATAAGCGCCGGAAGGCTGCACATTCTTCACGCCAGTCATGTCTATATAGCAACGCGGATGCAGCGAGACCATGTAAGGCAGCCCGGCCGCTTCGGCCGCGCGCGTCACATCGTCAACCCAACCGCGACCCTTATCCTCAAATACATTGAACGTGAAATTGCAATTGATGAACGCGCGCGGCGCATCCGGCAAGGACATCCGCTGGATAGCGTCATAACGCGGGTTTCCTGCAAGAAAGGCGAAATCGCGCTTGAGGTAGCGCAAGGAATATGGCCCCTGAATAATCGCGAAGTCCGCCCACTGCATCATGCCCATCGGATGATCCAAATCGATTATCGACTCCTGAACAATCACCGAGGGAATGCGCCGTTTCCGCGCGCGCGCAACAATCAGCTTTGATTGCGTGCCCCAATCATTACCGGTGATCATCACGTCCGCGCCGTGCCAACCGCGCATTCGCGCCGAATGACGCTCCCAGGACGCGCCCTCGGCTTCCAATGACTTGATGGCAAGTGAGTCGTCGCCGAAATAAACAAAATGCCGGGGATTTGCGAAATGCGCCGCGACGGGCATGAAAGTTTTCACATGCGTATCGCTCGACATCGCGAACAGCGTCTGCACCGGCGCGGAGTTTATCGCAGCCAAACGATTAACGCCATCCGCATTCAGGCGCAGAACGATTTCACCTGACTCGTCGATCTGCTCCACGCCCGCGCCCAGGTGGATTTCATCGAAGTGCGCTTCAAAGAATCGCTTTGGATAGCTGCGCCCATCAAGCAGGAAAACATGTTTGGCGCCAGCGACAGGCGCATCACCGGGACACGCAACGACTAGCAATGGCATGCCCGCTACAATTCTTCCGGTGGCGCGGGATTCTGAGGCGCTTCGCCAGAAAGCACGCGAAGGCAATCTTCCGTCGCGCCAAGCTCCATCAGGTAACGGCTCTTCTGCGCCGATGCGCCGATGTGTGCCGTGAGTATGGTTCGGTCCGTGTTCGACAATGGCCCCTCATACGGCTCCGATTCGAACACGTCGAGCGCCGCGCCGGTAAGGTGACCCCAATCCAACGACTCCGATAAGGCTTGCTCATCCACAATGCCGCCGCGCGCCGTATTGATCAGGAACGCACCGCGCTTCATGCGCTTGAGCTCCTCACGGCCCAGGTAGTGCCGATTCTTGTGACTCATCGGAATGTGAAGTGACACCACGTCCGACTCCCGAAGCAGCGTATCCTTGTCCGTCCACGTAACTCGCGCGCCTTCAATACGGGATTCGTCCGGCGAAATATCAGTGCAGAGAATTCGACAGCCAAACGGCTGCAACAACCGAACGACCCGTCCCCCAATTCTTCCGACACCCACGATCCCGACCGTCATCTCCTCCAACAACCAACCAATGATCCGGTTCCACGCCTGCTCACGAACGGAACGGTCAGACTGCTGCACGAAGCGCGCAAGATTCAGCATGAACGCCACCGTCAACTCCGCGACCGCCTGAGACGGCGCATCCGGCGTGTACGTAACCATCACGCCACGCTCCGTGCACGCACGCACATTTACATTGTCGAGCCCAATGCCCACGCGCGAAATCACCTTGAGTCGCGGACATTTCGCCACCACCTCCATCGGATACGGTTCCGTCCCGGCAATCACCGCGTCCATCTCCGGCAGCAAATGCTCCACTTCGCCCGCCTTCAACCGCCGACCATGCGGGTTGTACACGATCTCGTGACCGCTCGCATCCAGCAGTTCGCGCGGCTTGCTGCCCGAAGTTGCAAAGGGCGATGTAGCGACTAGTATGCGCATTGCGTTTCCGGCACCCTAGTCCGTTTCCATGTGCGACGCGTAGCCCGCCAGGAGTTCGGCGAGTCGGAAGGTAAACTCGTTCTCAATATCGATGGATTCTATCTGCGGAATCGGAAACAACAGTGGCGATGCACCGATGCGCGAATTGGTTGCCAGGAACGATTCTTTCGAAAACACATAAAAACAGCAATTGTCTTCGAAAAGCGGTGGCAGTTCCCGTTGCCGCACAAGGTTCTTCGGATCGTGGTTGAGCGGCTTTCCTGCGGCATCGTAAAACCTGCGATGATGCTCCGTCACGCTAAACAGCGAATCATGCTCTTCCGCCTGTACAAAACTTTTCAACGCCTTCGCCATCGTATCGGAACGGACCAGCGGGTTGGTGGCATGCGTCTGGATAACAATGTCCGTGTCCGCAACGCCGATATCATGCGCGATAATCCGCTCCATGCTCACGTCGTCGCCCCGAAGTTCTTCGCCTCGCGGGATAACACGTACTTTTCGAGACAGCTTGGTCGCCTCGGCTTGAATTTCGGCGCTGTCCGTGTTGATTCGAATCTCGTCAATCGCGTAGGTCTTGTCCAGTGTCCGCAGTATGTGCTGATACAATGGAAGCCCAACGAAGGGCCGCATATTGTTGCGCCGGGGCTCGTTACTCGCGCCCTGAAGCGGCAACAGCGCAGTTACATGGCGACTATGTATCACGTTTTCATGTCCATCGGGTGACGCTGCCTGTAAACCATCTCGCAAAAATCAAAGTCTACCTGAAAATCGATGTCGCGCGCAGTTACCGCATCCAGAACGTAGAAATACGGCCTGTCTCCCACCAGTGATCCCCATTTCACCATGCTCTCCCGCGGAAGAATCTCAACCACGAAGTTAATCGCGTAAACGCCCTTGAGATCCTGAGAACGCGCCCACGGATACGGCGTAAAATTCATGGGCTTGCCTTCAAGAAAAAGATACTCTTTCAATTCGTTCACGCTGACCAGGCAATCGTACTCAGGCCCCATGGCCTTGTAGGCTTCGATTCCCGCTTCGTAAACATCGGCCTCCGCCAGGGGATTCGTCACCGGCACCCACACCACGTTCTTGCAGTCCATCTCCGACGCCAGATAAGTGTATACCTCGCTCATCGGCACGTGGCTGGTCGAGTAGTAGGGGTCGCGCTTGTGGCATTCCACCCCGGCCGCGCGCGCCATATCCAGCACCGATTCGTCCTCGGAAGAAACCACAATTGCATCGAGGTTCGAAACGGACTTCAGGTGCCCCAATTTCAGATCGAGCAGGTTCGTGTTGTGAAACTTGCGTATATTCTTCTTGGCAACGCGCTCCGAATTACCCTTTACCGCCACCAACGCCACAAACTCGCGCATTACGCCTCCTGCACCACGATTTGTTCGGAAATTCCCAACCCATCCAGCAGGTTTCGCACCGTGTTCGCGTGAACATGCTCCCAAGCGGGGCGGGAACTATTGGAATTGTGCGGTGCCAACAGCACATTTTCAAATCCGCGCAGGGGGCTATTTTCCGGCAGGGGTTCATCCTCAAACACGTCCAATGCCGCACCCCGAATAGCCCCGCGCTGTAACGCTGCAATCAGGTCCGCCTCCTGCACAACCGGACCGCGCGAGCAATTGATCAGTACCGCATCCGGCTTCATACGCGCGAGACGCGCCGCGTTAATCAAATGAAAACTGCTTGGATTCAAGTCGGGATTGACGCTGACATAGTCGGCGCTCCTCAACAATTCATCCAACGCCACCATACTGACACCAACTTCGCGCAAAAACCCGGGATCGATATCCACGATGTCGTTTCCCAGTAACTTCATCCCGAAAGCCGACGTGCGCCGAAGTACCGCCTTGCCAATATTGCCTACGCCTACAACCCCAAGTGTTGCGCCGTGAAGAACGCCACACGAAACCTTCTGCCATACGCCCGCCTTCATCTGCGCATTCATCCAAGGCTGGCGGCGCGCGAAAGCGAGCATGTACCCCAACACGCTTTCAGCAACCGGTATGGTGAACGCATCCGGTGTATTGCAAACGCGAATCCCCAATCGCGCTGCGACAATCTTGTCGATAGCGTCGATGCCCGTGCCCCACTTCGAAATCACCCGCAGCCGCGGCGCGCATGCCTCCAATACTGACTGGGTAAATGGATCGTCGCCACAAATGACCCCGTCGAAAGAACCCGCGAGTGCCATCAACTCACTTTCCGACAACCGCTCGCGTACGGGCGGGCACAACAGCCGGACACCCACGCGCTCGAGTTCGGACCGGTATCGCTCGACTACGGGCACGAAGTATGGAGCGGTAATAAGTACCGTCGCGTTAGAGTTGCGCGCCATTGATATCTAGGACTGCGCCATTGACGTAAGCCGCCTTGTCGGAGCACAGGAACAGCACGCACTCCGCTACTTCTTCAGGGTTTCCAAGCCGGCGCGCAGGAATTGTGGCAACCAGCGCGTCAATTTTCTCTTTCGGCGCTCGGGACAGCATCGGCGTTACCGTCTGAGAAGGGCAAACGCAATTGATATTGATATTATGCTGCGCGTAGTGCAGCGCGAGTTGGCGCGTCATTCCGATGATGGCATACTTGGAGCACGTGTACGGCACGGACGCGACAATACTGCGGTTACGCCCGGCAATGGACGATATACTGACTATCTTTCCGTACGACCGCTTCAACATGTGGCGCAGCGCATGTTTCGCGCAAAATGCAGCACCTTTCACGTTCACCGCAAGGGTATCATCCCACTCGCTCTCTTCGACGCTCATAAAATCGGTGTAGGTGCACATCGCCGCATTGTTAACGAGAATATCGATTCGCCCAAACGTCGCGGCGATTTCGTCGAATACACGCGATACATCCCCCTCGTTTCGCACATCGCAACGGCGCGTCGATTCCGACGGCTCAATCTCCCGGGAGATTCCTATAGGCAAGATTCCGTTCGCGCGAAACACCTCGCAAATGGATTGTCCGATTCCTTGCGACGCTCCGGTTACAATGGCGATGCGCTGGCCGCTGCTGTCCGTCATCAACCGCTACCTGCCCTAGCCTTCGTCGGCATACACGTGGTTCACATCCGGTCGCGTGATCGCGAACCTTATGCCCGGTTTGTCGCCAATGCAAGTAATCTTGTGCTTCGTGCCCTTGCGAACAACCACAATGTCGTGCTGGGAAACTTTCTTGGCGCCTTCGCCATCGATAAACCATTCCCACTCGCCCTCGAGAATTACCCAGCATTCATCCGCGTCGGGATGATAGTGCAAGCGGTTGCCCTCGCCGGGCTGTTGGCGAATCAGCACGCCACCAAACAATTCGTTGTATACAACGCGCGCCGCCCATGACGGGCTATCGCCCAGCGCCTGCTTAACATCATCCAGCCGCGTGGTTGACTGGTTCACGAACTGTTCCAACGTTATCTTGCCAACACCGTCTTGCTGCAAAACATGGGTGACATCGTCATCTGCAAAAGTCCCAGCCACGCCCTTACCCTCCTATAAGAATAGTTATAAAACCGTCTTTTTAACGCTTCGCGGGGAAATGCCCGACGGACTCTGGCACAGGAAGCTGGAGACTGTCAACTGCCCCCAAAAAACTCTCGAATGAACCGTGCGCGCGTGTACTGACGGCCGCTTTCCTGTTCGATGCGCGAACCCACTCCCGGCAAGACGACGAGTCTAATCCTGCACAGGGTTTTCTCGAAGAGCCGGAAACCATGAGTATAGAAAACGATTCCGAAACTTGCCCGGGATTGCGTCGCGGAGGACAACAGCAAATTGCCGGCGCGCCAGGAAGTAGAGCGTCACAACATATACGCCCGCGCCGAGAGCCGTCGCGATGCAAAGCGCAAGAAATCCGGCGATGCGCACCGGAAGGCCGGTTGCGAAGTATTGGTGCGCGACCATGACGCCAACCGCAGCCACGGAAGCCAGAAAAGCAGCGACAAGAAAGGGCATGACACGCCTCACAAGCCCCACGCCCCGCCACCCCATCACCCATTTCATCACCGCCAGCAGACAGAATACAGACGTGCCTTGAGTGAGCAGCGTCGCCCACGCGAGCGCGTCGAGCCCGGCGTATACGCCCCCTTGCGACAGGTAGTGCTTGCACGCGAAATACATCACGACGATACAAACCGGCGTTGCAAATAGAAGATAGAAAAAATTTACATACGCCCTATTGATTGCGTTGTAAAACGGCGCAACGTGCGCCGCGAGCGACCGTACCGCGGAGTAGGCCAACAGCAGTTGAAAACCGCGCTCTGCTGCCGCGTAGCGTTCCGGCAGGAACACGTCGAAAAGCAACGGTGCCAGCACAATCCCAAGCACGTGTACCGGCAGCGTCGTCGCCGCAAGCAGTTCATAGATTCGTACGAAGCCGTCCCGCAGCGCCTCGGCGTCCCCCTGTTTCGCCGCAAAACCGGACAGGGACACATTGCCGATGAGCCACGCGTAGTTAATCAGCACGATCATCGAGTAGGTCGTTGCGACGTTATAGAGACCTGCGGCATCTTTGCCGAGCAGATGGCCGGCGATGACGAAGCCCGCGTTGCTCAGCACGAGTGACAACAGCGATGCGCCAACGAGGTTCTTTGAATAGTGCAGCAGCTCCCAGAATTCAGCGCCATCAAACGCGAATGCCGGCCGCCATTTTGCGTATGCGAACCACAGCGGCGTCATCAGCACGCTGACGATCATCGACGGAACGACAAGGCTCCAATACGACGCGCCGAACCAGGCGAACGCGATCATCAGCGCGCCGCTGATGCCGTTCCACGCCGTCTCCAGCGCGGAATTTACCCCGAACTGCATCCTGCGCCGCAGGAGCGACATCGGTATGGTGCGCAACGCGGTGATGGGAAAGCTGAGGCTGGTGATGCGCACGAGCCACGTGACTTCCTCTGCGCCGTAGAACGCCGCAATCCACGGCGCCGTCACCCACGCCACCGCGAGGATCAGCACGCTCGCCGCAAGGTTCAGCCAGAACGCCGTGTGGACATACCCGTCCTTCATGTCTTTCTTCTGAATCACCGCGATGCCAACGCCGAATTCGGAAACCATCTGCAATACGTTCATCAGCGCGGTGGTCATCGCGACCAATCCGAAATCGGCGGGGAGCAGCAGCCAGACCAGGAGGAATTGCGCGCCAAACCGAAGCACGCGCGAAGCGGCGTTACCCAACCCCCAAAGCAGCGCGCCCGTGCGCATTTGGGAATGCAGCGATTTTTCGGTGCGCGCTTCCGTAGGAGTGGCCGGTTCTGCGCTGCTCATGAAGTCGCTGCCGCCGCGCGGCTACGCAGACTCGGCGGGTGCTGCTGATTCGCCCACGAGCTTCTTGACGCGGTTCACCTCGTAAAGGATGTTCGCAACGGCCACCGCCGCAATCAATGCGACGATCGCGCCCACGGGCAACCCCGCCCATCGCATAAGTTCATTGTCCGGCTCGCTCGGCAGCACGGGCTCGTTCGCGATGAAAATTGCCTTCGCCTGCTCCATCTTCGTCGCCGCTTCGAGCAGAGCAATCTCGCCGCGCTGCTTGGCCATCGCCTTCAAATAGTCTTCGCCCGCGGTGATCTCGCGCAGCAATTGGTTCTGCTTGATGTCGCTGGTCACATACGCTTCATTCAGCGCGGAAAGCTCAGTCTCCATCTTCGAAATCTCGGATTGCAGCGCAGCAACCCGCGCCTCCGAACCGCTCAACAACTGCGCCGCCTCCGCCTCTTTCGCCTTCAACGGCGCATACGCGTTGTTTTGCACTTCCTCTTTATACACCGGCACGTTCTTGCCGCCCTCGGCGCCGATCTCCGCCAGCGCGTCCACTGAAGGGGCCCTGCGCACTTCGAGCATGTGCGGCTCTGTTGTGAGCAGCGTGCGCACTTCCTCCAACTGCTTGCGCGCATCCTCCGCCTGCACCACCGCAAGCGAAAGGTCTTTCTTTTGCTCTGCCAACACTTTCGCAAGCTCTTCCTTCACCGCCTTCATCTTTTCAACGTCGAATTGCACCTTTTCCGCGCGGAGCATGTCGTCCTTCTCTTCCAGGTCAACCTTTGCCGCATCGTATTCCGTGCGAACGTATTCGATCGTCGCCGCGGCGCTGGGCAGCGTGAAGGTGCGCGCCGCTTCCACGGCGACCTCCGCCCACGTTCTCGCCAGGTGCTCCGCGCGCTCCGGTGTGCCTGCGCTCGCAGACAGGTACAGCGCCCGCGCATAAGAAACGCGCTGCGGCGTCTTTTCCGCAACCTCCGTAGTCACCGTCACCATGCGCTGTAACACGGAAGGCGCAAGCGCGCCGTTCTCCTTCAACTCGGTCCAGAGTTCTGGTTTCTCCTCCACCAGCTGATCCGCGACTCTTTTCATGATCGCGCCATCGCGAATAAGCTTCGAGTACGAGGGCATGTCCAAAGGTTCCGGCATCAACTCCGCGCCCAGACCAACGGTCTGAAACGGCGGCGGCGAAAACAGCAACGACGCAGTCGCCGTATAGCTATACCCGCTGCGAATCGCCTGCATGAGAAAGACGCTGAACAACAACACGAACGTATACGCCGCCGCCCCCTTGTGTACAGACAATGGCCGTAACGCGGACGAAAGGAAAAAATACACCCACGTAGCCCACAGATTGCGTAGTTCGCGTAATCGTTCTAGGGACGATTGCTGGTCGTTGGACATAAGTCTGTTGCTTCCAAATTCGTTACAGGAGCGCCCGATCAAGCCGTCAAGAGTGTACATTGCCCCATGCCCGCAATCAATCGGGGGTTGCCTCATTATTGCCCTGTTTGATAGGCTTTCGACCTCGATGGGCGGTTGCCACGTCCTTCAGGCAATCTGGGTGCAAAACCAAGGAATACTCCCCTGTGACGACCGGCGCCGCTGCAACCTCCACCCCTCCAAAGCTGCGCGTCTTGCATGTCAACAAGTTCCACTTTCTCAACGGTGGTGCGGAGCTCTACTACCTCGGCCTCGTCGATCTTCTCCAGAAACACGGCCATACCGTGGGCCATTTCTCGATGCAACACCCCGAGAACCTTCCATCGGGCCAATCTCGATACTTCATTGACAATATCAACTATGAAAACCCCGGCGGACTGCTCGGCAAACTTCGCATCGCAGCGCACACCGTCTATTCCGGTGAAGCCCGCGCGAAAATCGCGCGCCTGCTGGATGCGGAGACGTACGATATCGTCCACCTGCATAATTTCCACCATCAGATTACCCCGAGCATCCTGCCGGAAATTCGCAAGCGGAATATCCCCATCGTTTTCACGGTGCAGGATTTCAAAATCGTATGCCCAAACTACAAAATGCTGACACACGACGGCGTCTGCGAGCGGTGCAAAGGCCACAAGTATTTCAATTGCACCCTGCATCGCTGCAACAAGGGCTCCTTGTTGGGCAGCGCTATCAACACGGTGGAAATGTACTTTCATCACGCTATGGGGTACGACGCCCTCTACGACATCTTCGCCGCGCCATCGCGTTTCACCGGTGAAAAGATCATCGAGTTCGGCATCCCGCGCGAGAAAGTGCGGTTCGTCCCCAACTTCATCCATCTGGAACAATATGAACCGTGCTTTACGCCCGGAAATTACCTGCTCTACCTCGGCCGCCTGTCCCAGGAAAAGGGCGTCCATACGTTGATAGAAGCGATCAAGAACGTGCCGGAAGTACCGGTCATGATCACCGGCCGTGGTCCCTACGAAGAAGATATCCGCCGGCAGGTTGCCTCCTCAGGGTTGAATACGATCAAGCTGACAGGCCATCTTTCAGGTGAGCCGCTTCGCGATGCGATCCGAAATTCGATGGCCGTGCTGATACCCTCGGAGTGGTACGAGAACTGTCCCCTGGCGCTCATCGAGGCGTATGCTTACGGCAAACCAGTGATCGGAGCGAAAATTGGCGGACTGGGCGACATGGTTCGCGATGGCGATACCGGCTATCAGTTCGAAGCGGGAAATGTCGCGCAGTTGACCGAAGTCATGAAGAAAGCAGTCAACGACCGTGCAAAGCTCGAAGAAATGGGCCGCGCCGCGCGCGCAACCGCTGAACGCGAATACGGCGCGGAAAAACAGTATGAATTGATTATGGATATCTACCGCGAAGTGTTACGGAGCTAACGCTCACAATGCAATCAATGAAATCGTGTCCTGTACTGTGCATCGCAATTTTCGGCATCCTATGCGGCGGTTGCGGCGCGTCCAATGACAATGCCGAAAAACCAGCAACACCGCCCGAAGCGGTTGCAGCGCAATCACAATCCGGCGGTGCGCTGCCGGCACCCGGCACCATGGTTGCCCTGCCGGCCGTACCGGTGTTTCCTCGCGAATTGGATTCCGCGCGCGACCGCATTCGTAACGGCGGATTCGAGGAACCACTCGACGCGCAACCCCCGACATGGGTCATCGCACCGGAGGGCGGCGTGCCCCTGACGATCGATCCGCTGTATACAGCGGAGGGCGACAAGGCCCTTCGATTCTCGCTTTCGAATTCCGGTGAATTTCGAATCGCCCAAGACGTGCCCCTCTCCGAGCAGGCAGACTACACCGTGCATGCCGCCGTGCTTCCGCGCAACGTGAATGGCTCGTTTCGTTTCTTCGCGCGAGACGCGGATGGCGCGCGCTTCTCGGTCGAATCTGATCCAGTTGCTGGAAACGCCATCGCATGGGAGCCGTTCTCGTTTACTTTCTCGCCGCCCGCATACGTCACAAAACTATCGCTCGGATTTCAATACGCGGCCGCGCAGAAACTCTATGAAGGCGACAGCGTCTTACTGTTGGACCGCGTAAAACTGATCGAGCGCGCTCCAGTCGCGAACCGCATACAGAACGGCGATTTCACTCAGGGTCCCAAGGGTGAGGCGTTCTGGAATGTCGCGCCAGGGCTTACGATCACGCAGGAAGATTCCGGCTTCGTGGCGGGCACGCCGAAGTGCATCCGCGTCGATCTGCCGGGCAATGCAAATCTCGGCGTGTATCAAACCGTCGGCGGGCTGACCCCCGGCGCGCGCTATGTGTGCCGCGCCTACATCAAGACGAAGGATCTCCTTGGTGAAGCCTGCATCGAGTTTCACCACGGCGAAAAAGGCTTCTCCGCATTCATGCATCGCACGCCCGGCGTGACCGGCACGAGCGCGTGGACGTGGGTTCGCACTGAGTTCACATTGCCGAACGACGCAACAAGCATTACCGTGCTGTTGCGTCGCCCCGGCGACGACCGCAATCCCGCCACGCCAGGCACCGTCTGGTTCGCGAAGTGCGAACTGTTCGGGGCGGACGAAGCGCGGTAATGTCATCCTCACCCATGCGCATCGGCGTAGTCGGACTCATCACCATCGGCGGCGCGTCGAGCGGCACCGCTGGCGGCGTTGAGAAGCTTATCGAAGAAGTCACCGTGCGCCAGGCCGCGCACGGTCACGTCGTTACCGTGTATTGCCGCGCGCGCTACAACACCAGCGGACTTCGCGACTTCCATGGCGTGCGCCTTGTCAACCTCCCGGCGATCTACACGAAGCATCTTGAAGCGATCACGCACTCGTTTCTGTCAATGCTCGTCGCGACGTTCTCCAACGATGTGATCCAGTTTCATTCCATGGGCCCCGCGCTCTTGTCGTTTATTCCGCGATTGTTTGGGCGAAAAACCGTCTGCACGCTCCACGGCCTCGACTATCGTCGCGACAAATGGGGCCGCGTCGCGAAGCTCGTGCTAAAAATCGGCGAGCAGTGCGCCCTCCGCTTTCCAAACGCGACCACCGTCGTGTCGCGCTTTATGGAACGCCATTATCGGGAAGAATCCGGCCGAAAAGTGACCTATATTCCCAATGGCGTACCCGAGATTGAATCGCGACCATTCGACAAACTTGCCCGGTTCGGAATCGAACGTGATAAATACATCTTGTATCTTTCGCGCATCGTGCCGGAAAAAGGCAGCCACTATCTGGTGGAAGCATTTCGCCGCGTCAAAACCGACATGAAACTGTTAATAGCCGGCGATTCTCGCCACGCCGCCGAATATCTCGATCGCGTGCGTGGCCTCGCCGGTAACGACGAGCGCATCATCTTCGCCGGTCCGCTTTACGGCGAAGACAAGGCGGAAGCGTATAGCAACGCGTATCTCTTCTGCTTGCCGTCCGACTTGGAAGGCCTGCCCATCGTGCTGCTCGAAGCCATGGGCGCCGGACGTTGCTGCCTCGTCAGCGATATTCCGGAAATGGTGGAAGTGGTCGATCCGCATCGGCTGGGCTATGCGCCTTCCAGCGAAGGCGCTCCCGATGGACCCTACGGCTGCACATTCAAACAGGGAAATATCGACGACCTCGCGGTATCCTTGCAGCGCCTTGTAGACGCACAACAGGATGTCCGCGCAATGGAACCAAAGGCACGCGCGTATGTCGCCGCCGAGTACAGTTGGGACCACATCGCCGCGTCGTATGAACACGTTTACGAAACCGTCTTGAAAGCAAAGCCATGACCGACGCAA
The DNA here is from genome assembly GCA_937928585.1 of uncultured bacterium. Taxonomy (GTDB): domain Bacteria; phylum Hydrogenedentota; class Hydrogenedentia; order Hydrogenedentales; family SLHB01; genus JABWCD01. The sequence continues at coordinate 27,966 of CALEZK010000343.1, forward strand.
CCGTCACGCCACGGACTTCACCCGTTTTCCTCGCAGCGAAACGATTCCTGGATATAGCGGTTTCGCTCGCGGTGCTGCTCGCGCTTTCACCCGCTTTGCTGCTTATCGCAATTGCAATAAAGCTTACCTCACCCGGCCCGGTGTTCTTTCGCGGCACGGTGCACGGCAAGGACGGCGTGCCGTTTACGTACTACAAGTTTCGCTCCATGGTCGCGGGGGGCGACACAAGCCAGCACAAGGAATTCATCAAGAAGTACGTCGCGGAAGGCAAAGGCCACGTGGACGACTCTGGCAAAGAAGTTTTCAAGCTCACGGGCGACAAGCGCATCACCACCATCGGCAAAATAATTCGCCGCATCAGCATCGACGAAGTGCCGCAGATGATCAACGTGCTGCGCGGCGAAATGTCCCTCGTGGGCCCGCGCCCGCCCGTCCCATATGAATTCGAGTTGTACGACGACGCAAAAAAACTGCGCTTGCTCGTCAAGCCCGGCATTACCGGGCTGAACCAGATTCGTCGCCGAAGCCAATCAACGTTCGAACAGATGTACGCCGATGACTTGGAATACATTCGCAATCAATCCATTCCGCTCGACCTCGCCATCATGATCAAAACGCCCTGGGTCATGCTGTTCGGGTCGGGCCCGACATAGAAGGCAATTCCCATGAAAGCGCTTGTTACCGGCGGCGCCGGGTTTATCGGTTCGCACATATCAGACGCCCTCCTGAAACGCGGCTATCACGTTCGCGTCGTGGACAGCCTGCAACCGCGCGTGCACCCAAAAGGCAAGCCTGCATGGGTGAATCCCGAAGTGGAGTTCATTCAAGGCGATGTGCGCGACAAGGAAGTCATGCGGCGCGCGATGGACGGCGTCGAAATCGTCTCGCACCAGGCCGCGTATCAGGACTACATGCCCGACTTCAGCACCTTCATCAGCACGAACGCCACCAGCACCGCCCTGATTATGGAATTGGTCGTCGAGATGAAACTCGACATGCGCAAGGTGGTCGTTGCATCGTCCCAGGCCGCATACGGCGAAGGCAATTACACCTGCCGGGAACACGGCGCATTCGAAGCAAAGGGACGCCCGCTCGCACAGCTCGAACGCGCCGACTGGGAGATGAAATGCCCCGTATGCGGGCGCGACTGCGACAACCTTCTCCTTGAAGAACACATGCACAACCCCAATAACGCATATGCGCTTTCAAAACTCTTTGAAGAAATGACGGCGCTGCGCCTGGGTCGCCTTCACGGCGTTCCCGCCGCGGCGCTCCGCTATTCCATCACGCAGGGACCCCGGCAATCGCTGTACAACAGCTATTCGGGCGTGTGTCGCATCTTCTCTTTGCGCCTGCTGCACGATCAGCCGCCGGTGATCTACGAGGACGGCATGCAGAAGCGCGACTATGTCCACATCGCAGACGTAGTCGAAGCAAATATGATCGCGCTGTTCGACGAACGCGCGACCTTTGAGCAGTACAACGTGGGCTCGGGCCGCGCAACCACCGTGTGCGAGTTTGCATCCGAGCTTACGAAGATGGTCGGAAAGGATATCGCCCCATCTATTCCCGGCGAGTTCCGCGTGGGCGATAACCGGCACAGCGTTTCCAGCATCGCAAAGCTTTCCGCGCTCGGCTGGAACCCCCAACGCACCATTCAGGACATCTTCCGCGATTACCTCGCCTGGATTGAGTCTTTCGGCGATGTTGGGGAATACTTTCGAGAGGCGGATCGCCTGATGCGCGAAGCGGGTGCGGTGCGCGCCGCGCGCACGGGCTAGTTCCCGCCAGGAGGCTCACCACCATGCGCATTGTACCTTGTTTGCTGTTGCTCATGGCGTACACGCTTCCTGCGATGGCTGTCCCGCTCACCACCGAGCTGGTCGCATCGGGCTTTACCAGCCCCGTCCTCCTGACCTCGCCAAAGGGCGACATCGAGCGCATGTTCATCGTCGAACAACGCACCGGCCTCATTCGGATCATCAAAAACGGGAGCGTACTGCCCACCCCATTCCTGAACGTCCTGCCCCTGATCACGAATATGAACGAGCGCGGCCTCCTCGGACTCGCCTTTCATCCGCGCTATGCGACCAACGGCTATTTCTACATCAACTACACCGATCTCAACGGCGACACGCGTGTCATGCGATATTCGGTCTCAAGCGATCCTGATGTTGCAGATGCAAACAGTGCGTTCGAGATTCTGTCCGTGGTCCAACCCTTTGAAAATCACAACGGCGGCATGCTCGCCTTTGGACCGGACGGCTACCTGTACAT
>CALEZK010000344.1 GCA_937928585.1 uncultured bacterium
CTTCTAAATAGGGGGGCAATTCGTGAAAGGGAATATCGTAATTCCGGCGCGCACAGCTAGTTTCTATATCTTCTATGTCTTTAAACCCTCTGGATATTTTCGGATCAACTCTACGGCGTAACCATTGCTCGGGGTCATCTATGCAAATATCAACGACTTCTTCAACAAACGGTACCATTTCCCACGATTTGAGTCCCAGCAATTGATCCTGTGGGGGGTGACCATCTTTCAACTTGACCCGGAAGTATTGGGCAGCAGACGTGATATATTCGCAGTCACTTTGCGGCAATATCCGCACCAGAATCAAAACAGGCTCGTCGGTTCGCGCAATTCTTATTTTCGGCTGATTAAAATAAGAAAAAGAAAAGTCGACGATTTGCTCAGATGTACTATCAAATTTGAACGGATTGCTTGTTCTCCAAAAAAAGAGGTTCAGCGGTTCAAAAAAACCCATTTCAGAAGTACTGTCTCTGAATTCCTCGTTGCAGTAATTGTGAATTTTATATAGTGCACGTTCCGCTCCAGCATTATCGTACGGCAGAGCACCAAACTCTTCTTGGTACGCCGTCAGGGGAGCCATTAGAATATCTTTGGTGCCGACAATGGGCGGCAGCGCGAAAACAACAAAGCACTCCGCATGAATTAGGACGGCAGTCAACCATGCTATTGGACAGCGGAATCGATAAGAACTTCGATTGCTTGGGAACTTTCCAGACTTGACCATGTCGTTTTAGATTCCCTTCTGATTATCACATAGCAATCCGGATCGCCAAAATCATTGTAATGACTTATAATTGAATCATTTCAACAATTCTACGACCGCTTCCTGCGTTTCGCATGCACCAAGTTCATATCGGAAGCCGGGCGCCTTCATGGCAGTCATCACGTGGGCCAGCAGCCCCAGGTATTCTTTCTGCGAACCAGTCGGCATCGCAAACAGGATCACGATGTGCACCGGTTTATTGTCCAGCGTATTGAATTCGATGCCTTCGTGCGAGATGCCGATACCTACCGTTGGCTTCGTAATGGAATCAATCCGAACGTGTGGAATCGCGACGCCGGAGCCAATGCCCGTGCTCATGACATTTTCGCGTTCGCGCAAGGCGTGCAGAAATTTTTCGACGTCGGAAACTACACCCAAATTGGCAATCGCTTCCGCCAATTGATCCAGGGCTTCGTGCTTGGTGATGCCACTCTGGAAGATTATGACGGCTTCTTTCTCTATCGGTAAGCCAAAACTGTTCATGCGAAAAAACTCCTGCACCGTCGCGCGCGCCCCAAAGGTTGAAAGCGCTTCAAATCATCGTTTGGGCACTTTGCGGGTAGCGAAGGCGATGCTGTCGGCCTGTGCGAGCGCGGTCGTTCAAAGTACACCCGGATCGAGCGACCGATACGGCGCAGCAGGAAAGCCGCGCAAGGGGAATGCAAATGCCATTTGGATTGGCGCTCGGGCCATGTGGCCCCAAAGCCCGTCCAAAGGGCACAACCTCGGCACTCCCAGTATCGGCGCAAACACGGTATTTTACCCGCGTCTCTCCAGGGATGCAAAGCCAGGATTCGGCCAGTAGTGACTAGTGTTTGGGTCGGCGGCGCGCGTTTCGCACGTATGCGACGAGCGGCGGAAGACATGCGACGGCAACGATCGCGAGTACGCCGAGTCCCAGGTTCTCGCGCACGATCGGCACTTGGCCAAAATAGAAGCCGGCGAGAGTGCACCCGACGGCCCAGACCGTACCGCCAAGTACGGTATAGCGCGTAAACTGTCCGAAGTGCATACGGGATGTGCCGGCGACAAAGGGGGCGATTGACCGCACGATTGGGATGAAACGCGAAACAATAAGGGTCTTGCGCGGATTACGATGAAAGAACTCCTGCGTGCGCGCGAGCCGGGATTGATTAACGAAGGGAAGCTTGCCGTTGTCCGCCAAGGTAACGCGCAGGCAACGGCCAAAGGTATAGCCAAGCATGTTCCCAGCGGTCGCGGCGATTGCGAAGCCGACGAGCAAGGTTGGAAGGTGAAGTGCATCCAGCGCGGCCAATGCACCCGCGGCGAAGAGCAAAGTCTCACCCGGTAGAAACGGCAGCACGACAAGGCCAACCTCGCACGTGAGTAACAGAAACAGAATGGCATGGGTCCACCCGCCGTGTGCCTCGACAAGCGCAAGGATGTGAAGATCCAGTTCCGCGAAGAATTCGAATAGTGAAGCGATCATGGTATTTCCGTTCAGGGGAAGCCGACCTCAAATAATAGCAGCTTGTTGCCGGGGCTGTGCGTTCGTCAGCGGAACGCAAGCCTTGAGATCGAATTCGGGCGTTACCGTTCCGCTGTGGATGCCTAGGTTCCGGGTGCGGGCGTGCTTGCGGGATCTTCGTCCGTTTCCGACTTCTGGGTGACTGAGACTTTCTGGATGCCCGCGGACTGTACGGCATTGAGGGCGGCGGTCATGGCGTCGAGCGAAGCGTCGGGGGATACAGCGACTTCGACTCCGTCGGGAAAAGCGACAGCCTTATCTTTGATCTGTTGCAACAGTCGGTCACGCGCGGTGATCTCGCCTTCGATTTCGATGTCTCCGTTATCCGAGACGACCATTGACATGATCTTGGCATCATCGCTTGTGCTGTTTGCAGCTGCGTCGGCCGGGGAAAAGCGGACTGATAAGGCGCGATAATCGAGCATGGGCGCGACCACCATCATAATGATGAGCAGCACGAGGAAAATGTCGGTGAGGGGTGTGATGTTGATTTCATCCATCACCTTTTTGCTACTGGCCTTCAATCGGCACCTCAGTGTTGGGTTGTGCGCCTGTTGTGTTCGTATTTGACTCGCCGGCCACCATTACCCGCTCGAAACCGGCGTCCTGCGCACACTTGAACACTTCCATCACGGCGCGGCTTTTGGAAGCGCGATCACCGCGGACTACGAGCGATTTTTCGGTAAGCGACGCCAGGCGATTCCTCAGCGTATCGGTCAGCGCATCTGGCTGCACCAATTGTGCGTCGATGAAGAAACTGCCGTCGCTGGAGATCTCTACTGTCAGCCAGTTGCGCTCGATGCCGTCGCCCGTGGTGATTTTGGGTACGTCGATGTCGCGCCGCGAGTTTGATGTCGCGGGTGCAACCACAATGACGATGATTAGGAGTACGAGGAAGATATCGGTCAATGGCGTGATGTTAATTTCGCCGAAGACGTGGCGCCTTCCGCGGTCGACGTGATTCATGGACGATCCTGTTGCACCATGCGGGGGTCCGGACGGCGCGCGTACTGGGCGGCGCTTGCGACGCGTTGGGCGCGGGTCGTGCCGCCGCCCACCACGCTGAGAAGTACGAGCTTCAACACTTCGAAGTCGCCGGCGAATTTTTCCACCAGGGTGCGGAAATGATTGTTCAGCGCGACTGCCGCAATGGCGACGCCGAGTCCGGCGGCAGTTGCGACGAGCGCGGATCCGATGCCAAACATGACGTTCGCGACGTTGCCGCCGCTATCCGCGCGGGACAGTTCGCCAAAAGTTAGCAAGATACGTATGACGGTGCCGAACAGGCCAAGGTAGGGGGAGACTGTCGCAATCGTCCCGAGCACCGCTAGATTGCGATCCAGTTCGCGCATGGCGAGCGAGGTCGTCACGTCGAACATGGGCTCGAAACGTTCCGGATGCTTGCCCACGATGACGATGCCTTCCGCGGCGAGCTCGCCGAGGATGCCTTTCTGGCGTTCGGCGGCCACTTTGGCGTGATCAAGGCCATTATCCAGCTCGCGCTGGAGGGTATGGATAAAATCCGCGGTATTGACGCGGTTCTTGCGAAAGAACCAGTACCGTTCGATCATTACGGCCAGACACAACACCGAACAAAAGACGATTGGCAGCAATACAGGCCAATCGTGAACGATCGCGTACAAAAGAATGCTCATTCACCCACCACGCTGGTTCTTGACCGAATCCACCCCGGTCACGCTGATACTATACCAAATCGCATGGGGCAAGTTGCAGAAGCGGCGCATCACGGGCATTGTGGTGTCCAGGTCAAGGGCGGCAACACGGGAGAGGGCCGATGCCCCAACGTACGACAGTTGGCGGATACCTGATACATCGACTCGAAGAGCTGGGGCTCAGGCACGTTTTTGGGGTGCCGGGCGACTACGTTCTGGGATTCTATGACATGCTCGTCGCCAGCGAGTTGAAGGTCATTGGCACATGCACGGAGCTGGGGGCGGGTTTCGCTGCCGATGCATATGCGCGCGTGAACGGCCTTGGCGCGGCGTGCATCACCTATTGCGTGGGCGGCTTCAATGCGCTGAACGCGGTAGCGGGCGCGTATGCCGAGAAATCGCCGTTGGTGCTCATCAGTGGGGCGCCGGGGTTGAGCGAGCGCGAACGGTCGCCTTTCCTGCACCATAAAGTGCGCGACTTCAACACGCAGCGCCTGATCTTTGAACGTGTGACGGTCGCGGCGGTCGCGCTGGAGAATTCGGACGATGCGCCAGGGCAGATTGACGCGGCGTTAGACGCGTGCATCCGGCAGAAGCGCCCCATTTACATCGAGATTCCACGCGACATGGCTTCGGCAGCCTGCTTGGCGCCGAAGCCGTGGACCTTTGATCGTGTCAAAAGTGACCCGGATGTGTTGAAGGAGGCCGTAGACGAAGCGGCCGCGATGATACGCAAGGCGAAGCGTCCGGTCGTTCTGGGCGGCGTTGAAATCCACCGATTTGGCTTGCAGAACACCCTGAAGAAACTCGTCGAGCATACCGGAATGCCGATTGCGTCGACGCTACTTGGCAAGTCGATGATGGAAGAGGATCATCCGCAGTACCTCGGCGTGTATGAAGGCGCGATGGGCAGGGACGATGTGCGCAATGTGGTCGAGCGTGCGGACTGCCTCATGATACTCGGCGCGTTTCTTACCGATATCGATCTGGGCATTTTTACCGCGAAACTTGATCCGGCAGTGACCATCAATGCCAGCGCGGAGCGAATCGCAATTAAGCGCCATGTGTTTGAGGACCTTCAACTCAAAGATTTCATGGAGCGGCTTACGGCGGCCTTGCCGAAGCGCAAGCCAGCCCCGCTTCGCGTAAAGAAGCCGCGCGAGATTACCTTCAAAGTGAAACCCGACGCGCCCATGACGGTGCGCCGCTTGTTTGAGCGCATAGACGCTTTTCTGAATGACGATCACATTGTGATTTGCGATATCGGCGACAGCCTGTTTGGCGCAGCTGACTTGACGATACGCGCGCATACGGAGTTTCTGAGCCCCGCATACTACACGTCGATGGGGTTCGCGGTGCCGGCGGCGCTTGGCGCGCACGCAAACAAGCCAAAGCTGCGACCCATAGTGTTCGTGGGCGATGGCGCGTTTCAAATGACGGGACAGGAACTTTCCACAATCGTACGCAACAAACTGAACCCGATCGTGATTGTGCTGAACAATAAGGGGTACAGCACGGAACGGTTTATCGATGATGGACCATACAACGACATACTCAACTGGAACTACCACCGTTTGCCCGACTTGTTGGGCGTCGGTTGGGGGTGCGAGGTGCGCACGGAGGGAGAGTTCGACGCGGCGCTTGCGCTTGCGAACGAGAATAAGACCTCTTATTCCATACTCAACGTCCACCTTGATCCCTACGACAGTTCGCGGGCGATGGAACGCCTGGGTAAGCGGCTCGGCAAAGCGGTAAAGAAAAAGTCGAGCCGCTAGGCACCAGGCATGTCGAAATACAGGCAAACTATAAGAACTGCGGCCATTCTAGGGGCGCTATTGGGGCACAGCGTGTTCGCGGGTACGCCCCCAGACCCACTCGCGCGCTTGACGGCGCTCGCTGCGCGCAATGCACCCGTCGACATCGCGGAAACCTTGTTGGAAATCGATCGTGGTCTCAATGGAACGATTGACGTCGCGGTATATCGGAATCGTCTGGACGCTATGGCGTCGGAACTGCGTGTGGCGTTAGCGCAGGCCGAGAACACGCGCGAGAAACTTGAGCGCATGGCCGAGATTATCTACGGGAAATGGGGCTTCGCCGATTCCAAGACGCTGCCCGCGGACGTATATGTTTCCTTTGCGGACGTGTTGGACAAGAAGCAGTGGAACTGTTTCGGGATGAGCATGCTCTACCTCGCGTTGGGGGAGCGTGTTGGGCTTCCCATGGCGATGGTTGCGGGGCGTGGGCACGCGTTGGTGCGTACTGAAGGCGATGTGCTTTACGTCGAGACCACACAACGCGGAAACATTCACGAAAGCACAGCGTATCTCGCGGACTATCTCCCATACCCCTGCACCGAGCCTGCGGAGTATGTCGCCGTGCCTTCGCGAACCGCGATCGCGGTGTCATTGACCCAGACGGGAGCAGCGTTGGCTGCGCGCGGGAACATGCCTGTCGCTGAGCTGTGCTTTCGGCACGCTCTTGAATACGATTCGCAATATGCGGAGACCCATGCCGCAATCGGCTTTGTCGCAATGACCGCGGGTAATGCCGTGCGGGCACTGGAATCATTGCGCAAGGCGATAGCCCTCGATCCGAAGCAGCGCGAAGCACACGGCGGACTCGGGACTGTTTTGCATGCCACTGGTGACCTCGACGGCGCGGAGAAGGCGTTTCGCGATGCCGTTGCGCTGTGTAAGTCGCAGCCGGAGCCGCTTTTCAATCTGGGACAAGTATTGTTTGAGAAGGGCGATCTCGCCGGCGCGGAATCGGCATTCCGAGCGTATACCGAGCTTGTCCCGCTGGATGCAGACGGCTACGTGCGGCTCGCGTTTCCGCTGGAGGATCTCGGTAAACTTGATGAAGCGCTGGCAGCATATGCAGCCGCGCTTCGCATCAATCCGCGGCATATCGACGCCATGGTCAATTCCGGCGGCATATCGGAAAAGCAAGCGAAGTGGGAGGCCGCGCGTGCGTGGTACGAGAAGGCGCTTGCGTTGTCATCGAGCAATCCGTTCGCCCTGACCGGCATGGGACGCGTCCTGACGGAACAGGGGCAATACGACGCGGCGACGCGCTTTTTCGAACAGTCGATCATGGTCGACGCGGGAAATCCGGCGACTTGGATCGATTTCGCGCGGTTGCAAAAGAAGCGCGGCGACCTCACGGGTGCGATGGAAAAGTTAGAAACGGCTCTGCGAATTGCGCCGAAGGAACCGGAAACACATGTAGAACTTGCGCTAATTTATTTGGGGCAGAAGAATGCAACCAAAGCGCGGGAACATGCGCGCATTGCGCGGGATCTGGGAG
>CALEZK010000345.1 GCA_937928585.1 uncultured bacterium
GTGTAACAGCTTCGTTGCGGCAGGATCGCGCGGGAACCTTTTATATTCGGTTCTCGCCGCATTTTTACAACACGGAGGCTGATGTGATGCGCATCGGCGAACTCTTGAGCGCATGATCGTCGCGAACGCTCAAGCGTAGAATCGATAAAGTCCTTCCGCGACCAATGCGGGCTTCTCTGTGCCTTCAACTTCAATCGTCAGAGTCACGTTTACCTGTATGCCGCCAGGGACATCGTCCACATTATTGAGTTTTACATGCAGGCGAACGCGGCTACCAGCAGGGACCGGCGATGGAAACCGAAGTTTGTTCAGGCCGTAATTTAAGCCCGCCGATGCGCCGGTAATTGTCCAGACTTTTTCCATCAAGTACGGGACTATGGACAATGTGTAGTATCCGTGCGCGATGGGACCGCCGAACGGTGATTCGCGCTTTGCGCGCTCCACATCAACGTGAATCCACTGATGATCGTGGGTCGCGTCTGCGAAGGCATTTATCTCTTCCTGCGTGACCGCGTGCCAATCGGATACGCCGATGTCTTGGCCTACCATTGCGGGGATGTCGGATATGGAAAGTTGACGTTGTGACATGGGTTGCCTCTTGCGTGGTGGGGGCAGCCACCCGCGCGCTTGTTACGCTCTGCTTCGAAGCTAATGCTTTTGGTACGCGGGTGAGAGTCCCCTTGGTCGCTTTGATTATTTGGCCTTGTCTTTGGCGACTAGTTCGGCTACGTAGTCGATATACTTTTGCTTGGCTTCATCGAGCGAGATGCCTTCGATTGCCTTCCATGCGTCGTACTTCGCGCGGCCAACGAAATCCAGCAGTCCGGGTCGCGCTCCGGTACAATCGCCTTTGGTGGACTGTTTGTAGAGGCCGTACAGCTTGAGCATTGCCTCGTTGTCGGGTGGTTCCGACATGGTGGTGATGTCTTTTGCGGCCTGTTCGAAGCGCGCAAGCAAGTCGTCTGACATTTTGGCATTCCTTTCCTGAACTCTGAGCTAGCCGCCGTTTAGCGATAGGACTCCCACTCCGGTTCATTATTGAAGATCCAGCGATAATATTCTTTATTTTGCAACTTTGCCGCAGCAGCTTCGTCAACAATGACGTGGCAATTCGGATGCAGCTGCAGCGCGGAAGCGGAGATCATGCTGGTGACAGGACCTTCAACCGCTTTTGCAATCACGTCCGCTTTCTCTTCGCCGACCGCGAGCAGCAGACACTCTTTCGATTCGAGTATGGTGCCGACGCCCATGGTGATGGCGCGGTGCGGCATGTCGCCCGGCTTGTCGAATAACGGTGAGTTTTGCTCGATCGTCGCCGGGGTGAGGGCCTTGGCGCGTGTGCGGGAAAACATCGCGGATAGCGGCTCGTTGAATCCGATGTGCCCCGATCGGCCAATGCCCAGCAATTGCAGGCGAATGCCGCCACATTCGCGAATAGCGGTTTCGTAGCGTTCGCACTCGGCCGTAATATCCGGCGCGTTGCCGACGGGAAGATGTGTATTGCGCAAGTCTATATTCACGTGTTTGAACAAGTGATGGTTCATGTAGTGACGGTATGAATGCGGATCTTCGGGCGCGAGTCCGATGTACTCGTCCAGGTTAAAGGTCTCTACGAGGGAGAAATCGAGCGACTCGTTCTTGTGCATATCCACCAGGCGACCATACACGGATTCCATGGTGCGCCCGGTGGCAAGCCCCAGGACCATTTTGGGCCGAGTGCGGATGGCGTTGGCAATGTAGCGTGCGGTGAGTTCGGCAGCGTCCTTTTCGGTAGGACGAATAATCACTTCCATGGCGCGTGGTCTCTCCCCTGTTCTCGCGAAGGTGGGATCGTAGCGCATTTTGGGAACGGGGTTCTAGCGAGTATTTTGGGATTAGTCGTTGATGGAGAATTCATCATTCCTGGAATGGTTTGCCCAGTTTTGAGATGAAATAGGTGTAGTAATCGTCCGGGGGCATTTTCAGTCCCAGCGCAAAGGGCAGGGGTCCCCAAAGATCCGAATAGAAGCCCGCACCGAGGTCGATGGACATGGTGGCCATGCGATGCGCGATGGAAAACTGATCATGTGCGCGGGCGGCGGTGTAATCGCGCGGGATAGGCCGGACGTTCGCGTTATTGCGCGGACATATCACGACGTCACCGGGTTGCAGCACGGTGGTCTTGGCATCGAACTGCGCGACACCGGCTTCGTGCATGTAGTGCTGAAAGCCCCAGTGTCCCTGGAAGTAGACCGTGCCGTGGTGCGATTTTGCAAAGTCGCCGTAGCGATACGCGGCTTCGCGCTGCGACTGCGCCCACTCCATGTCCGCCCGCGCGATGAGCAAGGAGACAATTGCGGAAACCGACAGAATTGTGACGATTCGTCGATTGGTCTTTTTAGGGTTCACAACCTCGATGAAATCGAGTCGTCGCGCCGCAAGCATAGCTACGGCAGGCACGAGCGGGAGAAGGCTTCGCACGTTCACCGACCATGTGACGTAGCACGCGAAGAAGAACGTCCCCGCGATCCATAGGGCGAGCAGCCATGACTCCGGATCGGCGCGGTGGCGCAATTCGGAGTATGTGAGTGAAAAGAGTTGCGAGCCGCCCAAAAGCAAGACAGCGTAAACGAATATGGAGACCGTGGGTAATTTAAATCCAGCGGTTAATGTGACGTTATCGCGTGAGGTTAGCCAGACCAGCAAGAACGACATGGCCAGCCAGAGCAGCGTTCCCAGCAGACGCAACCGTCCATTCCAAAGCACGCCGCCGAGCTGCATGACGGAGAAGGTACAGCCCCCCGCAAACGACAAACCGATCAAAAGCCAGGTGTAAACCGTGCGATCCGAGATACGCTCGTCCATGACCACGTGGGCGACGTTGGTGAATAGAAAATGCCGGTAGGTGAAGTACGAGTAAGCCTGTTCGGCGATGAGCATTGCAGTCGGCACTAGCAAGAGTACCCACCAGTATTTTGGGCGGTCAGATTTGAGCAACGCGTAGACCGTCAGCAAGGGAATCAGGGCGATGCCGAAGTATTTCGTCCACAGCGCAAGGCCGGCGCAAATCGCAGCGCAGAATAGATAGCGAATACTTCCTCGTGCGAAGCCCTCCACCCAGAGCGCCATAGCGAGCATGAAGTACGCGAGCAACCAAGTATCCAACATCAGCGAAGTGCCGGAAATGATGAAGGCGGGTGTACATAACGTCGCGGCGAGCGCGACGAAGGGCCGCTTGCACAGTCGTTTTGCCAGGAGAAAGGTTGCGGCGCTTGCAAGAATTGCGGGCAATAGAAATGCGGTGTGTAACACCCACTCTTTCCAGCCGAACAGGGTTCCAATGAACGCGAGATAGAATTTTACGAATGGCGGGCTTGCATGCCATTCGTAAACGGGACGCGCAACGCCGTCCCAGTTCAAGGAGAGTCCATAGTAATCGGCTGGATCTTTCGCAATGTGCTTGGCAATGGCTACGTATGCAGCGTCGTCGATATGGACTGGCTTACTTATGAACGGAACAAGCAAGGCTATCGGGAGCAGTATTGCGAAAAGCCACCCGCTGCGATTTGCGCGGTACTGGGTTTCATCTGAGTATGGCGGGGTTAGGTGCATGGATGCGGTTAGGTTATCACTGGAATCGCATGCGGCTCAATTGTCGCGTTTGGGGACGGAAACCGGGCTGCTCATTCTCCAAGAAAATCGCCACCCCCGGCCGTTGGCCGGGGGTGGCGATGGGAATCCGTTGTTTTGTTTAGACCTGCGTTGCGCGACGACGGCGCATCATGCTGTATCCGATTCCGCCAAGGATCAAACTCAGGATTGCGCCACCAAGAACACCAATGGCGGGTAGTGGCGGGAAATCCATGGGGTCGGTCGGATCGGTTCCGAATGTTACTTCCGTGCCGTCGTGAACACCATCGCCATCGGTATCCAGCAGCGTCGGAT
>CALEZK010000346.1 GCA_937928585.1 uncultured bacterium
ATAGAGCACGGCCTTGCCGGCGATCTTTACGCGATCATCCTTGTCTCCACACCATATTTCCCCGCCGCGAGCCGAAAGTTGTCGTGCAAAGAGGGACGACTTGCCAAGCTGCTTCGCCCAATACGGAATGAGGGTGCAATGTGCAGAGCCGGTTACCGGGTCTTCGTTGATGCCTTGGGCTGGCGCGAAGAATCTGGACACGAAATCGCAATCCTCGCCGGACGCGGTGGCAATTACCGCAAAACGATCGAGGCCGGCCATTAAGCCAAAATCCGGCGTTAAGGCGCGCACCTGCGCCTCATTTTCAAAAACACAAAAGTAGTCGCGCGCGGCCAGCGTTTCTTTCGGCGAAGCCCGCAGTCCTGCGTGCAGGTCAGGATGCACTTCACAAGCTTGCGGCGGGCGACTTGGAAAGTCCATAGCGTACTTCTCGCCCTCGCGTACCACGGTGAGGGTGCCGCTCGCGGTGAAGAATTTAACGGACTCCGCAACCAGCCCGAGACACTCGTACAAGACATAGGCAGATGCAAGCGTGGCATGGCCGCAGAGGTCAACTTCTACGGTAGGGGTGAACCACCGCAATTGGTATCCATCCATGTCGGGTACCACAAAGGCGGTTTCAGATAGATTGTTTTCCGCAGCAATGCTTTGGAGGATGCTGTCCTGTGGCCAATTCTTGGGGAAACAGACGGCGGCGGGATTTCCCGTGAATGGCCGGTCTGTGAACGCGTCTACGTGATAGATCGGAATCTTCATGTTTGGTTTCCGCCTCGGCTTCTGGAATCAGTATAGAACAGTCAAACTATGCACACCGGTGACCGGGTTGGCACACTTTTGCCGTCCGGCGGGCCGGAGGAGATGAATACGCTTTGTATTTGGCGCAAGTTGGTGATAAACTCGTGGGGAATTCCGCCCTAACCTCAAGACTTGGAATTGGTTAGCCAGTACAAGCATTCCGGCAAGGGTGGGCCGGGAAAAAGAGGTGGCGCGCAACCGCGCTGCTGTTTTTGCAGTCAAAGTTGGTGTGGGAGTGCGTCTCCGGGTTGACTACTTCCCGCCCGATTGTTTACTGGCTTGGAGTATTAGCGAATGACAACATCTTCGGCAGCCGTCGTTTGGACGGCGCAGAGTGATGAAGTAGCGCGCCGCGCGCGCGAGGCGGGGGTACCAACCCACGCGAAGACCGTGGATGAAGTGCTGCGCATTCGCGCGGCGGAACATCCGAACGAGCGCGCCTACCTGTATCTGGAGGATGGGGAGACCGAGGGGCCTTCCTACACCTATCAAGAATTGGATCGGCGTGCGCGGGCGATTGCCGCGCACTTGCTGGAGCAGTGCAAAGCGGGAGATCGTGCGCTGCTGATTTTTCCGCCAGGGCTGGACTACATGGCGGCGTTTTTCGGGTGTCTGTATGCTGGCGTCGTCGCCGTTCCCGTGTATCCTCCGGATCCGGGCCGGCTCAACCGCAGCCTCCCGCGTCTCAAGGTCATCGCGAACGATGCGGACACGCATATTGCGCTAACGACGACCTACGTACTGCCGCTGTGCGAAATGTTCTCCGCGCAGGACGCCGATTTCGAGAAATTTACGTGGACGGCGGTCGACACGATCCCGGACGAGAAGGCCGCGAACTGGAGCGAAGCGGTCTCCACTTCGGATTCGATAGCGTTTCTTCAGTACACGTCGGGTTCGACCGCGGATCCCAAGGGCGTGATGGTCACGCATGGCAATCTGCTGTACAACCTGTGGGACCTGAGCTATCTCTGGCATTCGGACCAGCCGAAGGGCTCGCTCGTCACGTGGCTGCCCGCGTATCACGACATGGGGCTTATTTTCGGGCTCTTGTATCCGGTGTATATGCGTTGGCCCTGCTACGTGATGTCGCCGCTCGACTTCCTGCAACATCCGCTGCGGTGGCTGCAGGCAATATCCAAGTATCGCGCGACATTTAGTTGCGCGCCAAATTTTGCGTTCGATCTCTGCACGCGAAAGGTGACCGCCGAGCAGAAGGCATCGCTGGATTTGTCGTGCTGGTATGTGGCCGGCAATGGTTCCGAACCTATTCGGCCAGAGACGCTGGATCGCTTTGCGGAAGCGTTTCGCGAATGCGGCGTCACGCACAAACTATTCAAACCGGGCTATGGTCTCGCCGAAGCGACCTTGAAAGTATGCGGCACGCGACCAGACGAGATGTTGTGGACGCTATCGGTGTCCGCTGAGGCGCTCGAACGCCACAGGGTGATCATTACCGAGCCGGGCGCGCCGGGTTCGCGGACGCTTGTCGGCAACGGGCGCTCGCATTTGCAAACGCGCAGCATCATTGTCGACAGAGACACGGGCATTCAGTGCAAGCCGGATACCGTGGGCGAAATTTGGGTGGATGGTCCGACAATCGCAAAGGGGTATTGGAATCGCCCGGAGATTACAGAAGAGATTTTTAACGCGCGTTTGGCGGATACCGGTGAGGGGCCCTTCCTGCGCACGGGCGATATGGGGTTCCTGCATGATGGCGTCGTCTACGTCACCGGCCGTATCAAGGACCTTATCATCGTCGGTGGCGCGAACCACTATCCGCAGGACATAGAGATAACCGTTGAGAACAGCCATGAGTCGATTCGGCCTGGCTGCGTGATCGCCTTTCCGATCGAAGAGAACGGTGAAGAAAAACTGGTGGTTGTGGCGGAAGCCGGTGGCATCCCTGATGGCGATGCCGGCGCGAAGACGGTACTATCGGCAGTGCGCAAATCCGTTGTGCAGGGGCACGACTTGCGCGTGCACAAAGTCTGCCTTATTAAGCCGCGCTCGATTACAAAAACCAGCAGCGGGAAACTGCAGCGCCAGGCGTGCAAGCGCGGTTTCCTGGATGGAACGTTGGACGTCATCGCCGTCGGCTAGGTCCGTTGCGATTGGCATTGGAACAGGATGGAATCATTGCACAGCAAAGAGGCGATTCAAGCGTGGATCGTTGCACGACTCTCGGAAGAGTTGGGTGTCGATTCGCGGGAGATCGATCCGCATGCGCCGTTTGACGATATTGGAATTGCCTCGCGCGAGGCGGTAACACTCTCCGGCGATCTTGAAGATTGGCTGCAGCGCAAGCTTTCGCCGACGCTGTTGTGGGACTATCCATCGATCGCCGCGTTGGCGTCACACCTCGCGGCTACGCAATCTCCAGAAGAGAAGATCGTGCCTGCTCGGGAGCCCATTTCCAACAACGAACCGATTGCCATAGTGGGTATAGGGCTTCGTGTGCCTGGCGCATCGACACCGTCCGCATTCTGGAAGCTCCTGACTGAGCGTCGCGACGCAACCGGAGAGGTGCCGGCGGATCGTTGGAGCAATGACGACTACTACGATCCGAACCCGGGCACTTCCGGGAAGATGTATACCAAGCGCGGTGGGTTCCTCGATCGCGTGGATCTTTTCGATGCCGATTTTTTCGGCATTTCGCCGCGCGAGGCGGCACGCATGGATCCGCAGCAGCGACTGTTGATGGAAGCGGCTTGGGAAGCGCTGGAAGACGCGGGCATAGCGCCGGATTCGCTGGCGGGAAGCGCCACAGGTGTTTTCGTAGGAATCAGCTCGAACGATTACGCCCAACTGCAACTGAGCGATCCTGCATTGGTCGACGCGTATGCAGGCACGGGCAACGCCCATAGTCTAGCCGCGAATCGCATCTCGTATTTTCTCGATCTGAATGGGCCGAGCATCGCCGTCGATACCGCGTGCTCTTCCTCTTTGGTGGCAGTGCATCAGGCTGTCGGCAGTTTGCGCAAAGGCGAAAGCAGTCTCGCGTTGGCCGCTGGCGTGAACGTATTGTTGTCACCCGAAGTTAACATGGTCTTCTCTCATGCG
The DNA here is from genome assembly GCA_937928585.1 of uncultured bacterium. Taxonomy (GTDB): domain Bacteria; phylum Hydrogenedentota; class Hydrogenedentia; order Hydrogenedentales; family SLHB01; genus JABWCD01. Next base: position 3,856 of record CALEZK010000346.1, read on the forward strand.
CGCATGATGGCGCCGGATGGTCATTGCAAGACCTTTGACGCGTCCGCCGACGGCTACGTGCGCGGAGAAGGCTGCGGCGTCGTGGTATTGAAGCGTTTGTCGGAAGCGGTTGCGGATGGTGACACCGTGTACGCGGTAATTCGCGGTACAGCCGTAAACCACGACGGGCGAAGCAACGGGATTACCGCGCCGAACGGACTTGCGCAGCAGGAAGTGATTCGCACGGCGCTCGCGGACGCGGGGGTGCAACCGGGCGAGATCGGCTATATCGAAGCGCACGGAACCGGCACATCTTTGGGTGATCCCATTGAAGTCGATTCGCTCAAAGCAGTGTTGCTTCAGGGGCGCGAAAGCGATGCGCAGTGTTTGTTGGGCTCGGTGAAATCGAATATCGGCCATCTTGAAGCGGCTGCGGGCATTGTCGGGCTTATCAAAGCCGCATTGGTGCTCGACGAAGAATTGATTCCGCCAACACTGCACGTTCGCGAGGTGAACCCGCTCATTCAGTTGGACGGAACGCCCATGCGCATTGCCGTGCAGCCGGAGAAGTGGGAGCGCGGCGATAAGGCAAGATTTGCAGGCGTCAGTTCCTTCGGGTTCGGCGGTGCGAATGCGCACGTTGTGCTCGAAGAAGCGCCCAATTCAAAAGAGATCGCATCCGGCAACTCTGAAAGACCGGTACAGGTGCTTTCGCTTTCCGCGAAGACGGATTCTGCTCTGGCGTTACTTGCTGGAGCGTATGCGGCGGCAATAGAGCAAGACGCAGAAGCATTCGCGGATTTTTGTTATTCCGCCAACACCGGGCGTGCCGGACTGGAACATCGCGCCGCAATCGCCGTTTCCAATGCTTCCGATGCCATCGCTGGGCTGCGGGAGTTCGCCGCAGGCACTGCACCGAAGTCGATGGTTGCCGGCAGCGTACGCCGGGGAGAGGTAGTCCCCGTCGCATTTCTATTTACAGGGCAGGGCGCGCAGTTTGTTCAAATGGGCCGCGGCCTGTTCGAATCCGATCCTGTCTTCCGAAAAGTGATGCATGAATGCGACGAGGTGCTGCGTCCGAAGCTTTCGACGCCGCTGCTGGATGTCATCTATCCAAAAGAAGGCGACGTATCGCCGCTGGACGAGACGGCGTTTACGCAACCCGCGCTCTTTGCGATTGAATACGCGCTTTCCGAGGTCTGGCGCTCCTGGGGCGTAAGGCCGGCAATCGTGATGGGACACAGTGTTGGCGAGTACGTTGCCGCATGTGTAGCGGGCGTATTCTCTTTTGAAGACGGATTGAAACTGATCGCGGAACGCGCGCGCCTCATGGGATCCATGCCAGCCGGTGGCGCGATGGCGGCCATACTGACCGATCGCAATACGGTCGCGCCCGCGCTGGAAGGCATGGGCAATGATGTAACTATCGCGGCGATGAATGGTCCCGCGAATACGGTCATCTCCGGCAAAACGGAAGTGGTGGACGCCCTCGTGGCGCAGTTCAAAGAACGCGGCATCAAGTCCGTCAAACTCGTTGTATCGCACGCGTTCCATTCGCCTTTGATGGATCCGATGCTGGATCAATTTGAAAGCTTTGCGAAGGGCTTTACCTACAATGCACCGCGGATTCCGCTGGTGTCGAATCTGATTGGCCGTGTGCCGGAGGCCGGGTTCGTGTTTGATGCCGCATATTGGCGCAAGCATTTGCGCGAAGCGGTGCAGTTCCTTGACGGCGTGAACGCTATTGTCGCGCAGGGGTACACCACATTTATTGAAGCGGGGCCACAGGCGACCCTCAGTGGTATGGGCGCTCGGTGCGTGTCCAAGGAGATTGCCGCAACCTGGCTGCCGTCGCTCGCCAAAGGGCAGGATGATTGGCAGGTCATATCCCGTTCGCTACAGAGTTTGTGGGTAAAAGGCGCGCATGTCGATTGGCGCGGCTTCGATGCGCCATACATGCGGAACCGCGTTGCGGTGCCGACGTATCCCTTCGAGCGGAAACGACACTGGCTGGATGTACACCGTGCGGCGCGCCCTGTATCCACTGCGTCGCAACCCAAAGCAGAAATGGTGCCTGTCGGCAATATTGACGATTGCCTGTATCGGATGCAGTGGGTTGAACAGCAGAACGAGAATCGGGATGCAACTCGACCCAATGCCTGGTTGCTGCTTGCTGACAAACAAGGCATCGCAGAAGGTATTGCGAAAAGAGTTCGCGACCGGGGTGGACGCGCCGTACTCGTTCGATACAGCGATACGTTTGACCATGTTGCGTTTGACGAAATTTGCATCGACCCGCACAACGGCAATGACTTCACGCGGATGTGGAGCGAATTCGGATCGGGCTGCGAGCGCGTCGTGTCGCTTTGGTCGCTGGACGCGCCGTCGCTGGGAGATGCGACGCTTGCCGCGCTGCACCGGGCGCACACGCTGGGTTGTGGCGCTGCGATGCACCTTATTCAGGCGGTCACAAATGGTGAAGCGAACGCGCAACGTGCCTCGCAATCGTCACATCGCCGCTTGCTATGGTTTGTCACGCGTGGCGCGCAGTATGTCGAGGCCTCCAACGGCAGTGTGAATGCGGCGCAAGCGCCGCTCTGGGGTTTTGCGCGAAGCGCGGCACTCGAGCATTCCTATATATGGGGCGGCCTCGTGGATCTGGAACCTCGCGCATCGGCAACGGAGGCGGAACAATTGTTTTCCGCGCTGGACACTCCAGATGCGGAAGAGCAGATAGCAATACGCGGCGCTGTTCGTTATGCGGCGCGACTGACGCGCGGGAAATCGAAATCAGCCGGTGCACCGGGCAGGCAAGTTGCGTGCAGCGCAGACGCCACGTACCTCGTCACGGGTGGACTTGGCGGCTTGGGGCTTCAGGTCGCGCGGTGGCTGGGCGAGCGCGGCGCAAAGAATGTTGTCCTGTTAAGTCGCACGCCGTTACCGCCGGAATCCGATTGGTCCTCTGTCAGCGACGTTGAATTGCGCGGGCGCATTGACGCCGTGCGCGCGCTGGAGGATTCCGGTGTCACCGTTCAATGTAAGCAAGTAGACATCACGAGCGAATCGGAGATGTCCAAGTTTCTTGAAGCGCACGAAAAAAGTGGACGCCCCAAGATTCGGGGTGTGGTGCATGCTGCTGGTGTGCTGGACGATTGTACGGTCAGCCAGTTGAGCATGGACTCGTTAACGGCGGTCATGCGACCGAAGGTTGACGGCGCATGGTTGTTGCACCGGCATTTCGGGGGCGATGGCAACGGCGCCGGTGAAGCGTTGGACTTTTTCGTGATGTTCTCGTCCGTCGCGTCGGTGATGGGGTCACCCGGACAGGCCAACTACGCCGCAGGCAATGCGTTCATGGACGCCTTGGCGCACCACCGGAGTACAAACGGGCAACCCGCGCTCAGCATCAACTGGGGGCCTTGGGCGGAAGTCGGTATGGCCGCGCGGCCGGAAATCGAGCGTCGGCTTGCCATGCAAGGCATTGGCGGACTAAAGCCGGCGGTCGGGATTGCTGCACTAGACAGCCTCATTGTATCGAACGAGCATCAGGTGGGCGTGTTGCAGGCCGATTGGGATCGCCTGATCGCGCGATCGCCGGGTCTTGCGAATTCGCCGTTGTTTTCCGAGCTGTTGAATGGCCATCCGAAATCGGATGTTGCTGCCCCGGCAAAATCTGCGGGGCGCGGCGCGGCTAACGATGCGGAAGCAATTGAGGCGTTGCTGCGGCGTCAGGTCGCACAGATCCTGAATCGCAATGAGAATGATATCGCGATTGATCGCAATTTCGGAGAGTTGGGCCTCGATTCCATCATGCTGATGGAATTGGTAAACAGCGTCGAACGCGACATCGGTGTGCGACTTTTTCCGAAGGAGTTGTTCGATCGACCGACAATCGCCGAACTTGCACCCTATCTCGTTGGCGAAATCGCCAAGAACGAGGCGCGCGCCGAGGGAAAGGCGCAGCCAAAGTCTCAAGGCGTGCG
>CALEZK010000347.1 GCA_937928585.1 uncultured bacterium
GTGCGCATGTGACCCGTGTCGAGAATTTGCTGAACGCCTGGCCATTTGTGTGACGCTGGGCCATGGGCGGCAAGGTGGTAGAGGAGTGTCAGTGAGTGCGTTTTGCCACCGCCGAACTGCGTGGCCATGTTGAAGACAGCGGATGTCTCGGTGATCTCACCATTCAGTCGCCGTACTGTCTCAGAAGCCAATGTCAGTAGGTTCTTTGTCAGGAATGTCCGCTGAAAGAACTCCTTCGGTACACGATAGACGTCTGGACCCTCATTATTTCGCACGGCATCTAAATGCACTGCAAACTCGGAGGCATCAAGGGGACGGTCATCCCGCAAATCCTCACGCGGAGTAACAACTTTGTACCAAGGCTGTAAAGGCATTCACACTCTCCACTTCGCTTTGATGGGCCCGCGGCCTTTCATCATTCCTCATCTACTTCGTCGCTAAAATGGAGCGACATGCTAGAAACATACTGTTTGAAATGTCGATAGATGAAACCGACGAACGATTGCAGAATCTGCCATTCATCGTTGAGACTCTTACTGATAACAGTGGCCACTACGATCTTCCCCGCGGCTTTCTGAAATCGAATCCGGCCGTTATAGCTGGTATGAAACCATTTAATCGAACCATCAGAATACTTCCCTGCGGAATGGAGCGTACCTTTCTTATTGCGTCGGAGTTCGAGTTCCTTTTTCAGCAACATGCCATACAAGTTCACTCCAGCTTGAGGCACAATCGTAATCCGAACCATTTAATCATTTCCCCCTCAAGTCTCAATCCTAAAATGCCACGCCGAATACGATACCGAGGACTTTAGCGAAGCACATTCCAGCGAAAGTCTAAGAACGAAGAAATCACCCCGTGTTCAGGTCGAGTTTCCACCGCTTGAAGAACCCGTAAGGAAATGTGCTTGCTTCGTCCCTCCCTCCAACAACGACGAAGGTTTCGCCGCCGAGTCCGGTCCGCTTGCTAACATTCTGGGGCTCAATGACGGTGTCTTCCAGATAACGGACGAGTCGTACGCCCAATTCTGCCTTACTTCGGTAACAGAATACTATCCGGAGATGCGCCCGTACAGTCACGACCGTCCACATCGAGTATGCGATCTGATCATCGTGTCGGCTATTCTCTAATTCGAACACGGCCACAGGAAATGGCCAGCGCCCAATGCTAAGTCCAAATGCAGTCACGTCAAGGGACAAGTACTCGCTTCGAAGCACAGGAAGTCTGCTGTCCTTGTGTCCGCGGGCTGCGCATGTCTATCCCAAGCCCGTACACGTCCTCACAACGGCTGTCGTTAAGGAGTGAGTCCATACGTTTAAGCGACCTTGCTGGGCGGCATGTTGAAGCGTCTCCGCATCACTTCCCTTTTCTATAGACTGCCAGAATGCCTGCTGCCATGCACTTAATGCTGACTCGTCCATTGCCTGCTGTACCATCGCGTGGGTCAAACCCGATTAACCTGGAAATACGCCATGAGCCGCGAGGCGGTTTCATAGTAACTGGGAAATACAAGCAAATGAGCATACGCGTCTTCGCGCGAAATCTCCTTGCCCGTCGGATGCCCCGCATCGTTTCGGGCACGCCGGATAATAGAAAAAATGCCGTCCAACTGAATGCCCAGGTCTTCCTTAAGGTCATTAGGAAATGAGGCGAGTTGTATGACTCGATCCATTTCGTCTCTAAAGGAATCCGTTCGTTTCTTCAGTGCCCACTGTTCGATACTGCGTTTACGAAACTGATCTCGTCGGGATTGATCATTGATTGAATTGTGCAGCCCAGCCGCGAGAATGTTGAATACTTGCTCTGCGGCGCAACCTAGCGTTACGGCACATGCCAAGTAGCACCCCGTGCCCAAACAAGTGAGACTTTCCGCCAAATACCGAAGGACAAGCTTATCAGGATTCGGCACTTTATTTTTGAGTCGAACAAAATAGCCTCCAGGATCGTAAGGCAGAAACTCACCGGTTTCAATGACCTGCTTGCCATACTCTGAGACACGAAAGAACGGAAAGTTTGGCTGCCCGGGATGCGAACCAGGCACGACGATCCCTGCGACGACTAATTGGTGCATTACGGTTAGGAACACCTCGTTCGCCCCTTGATGTGTGAAGCCATAGCCCGAACCGACTGAGATAGGAACACCTTCTTTCTCGGCTTCTGCCGAAATTGGGTGGTATAGGGCCGAGAACTGCGGGTTTCTCTCATTCACGACTCGAAAAAGCACAGCCATGGTCCATCGGTGCATTTGCTCAATCGTTACTGACATTCGCCTCCATTTGGGTCGACACATCGACCCCATAGAGCTCGAAAACCATATTGAGAATCCTTAAGAAGACTGTGGGGTCATAGCCGGGAAGCGTATCACCGAGCAGCATGACTATTTCGCCACACAACATCACAGCCATTGTGACGAACTCGGTCATCTTCGCCTTGTCTCGCGCAAGTATTTCCTCATCGGTTTTCCCACCCATCATGCCGAGGTGGGTCGCGCCCGTTAATGACAACGGGCTGCTATGAACCATGTCTGATGTGAATCTGTAAAGCAGCGCATACTGATGTGGGCGCATCTGGTTGGCCGAATCCGAGGCTAACTGTTTTACACTCTTATCACACCACGAGCGAGCCCATCGTGGGGGCTTTCGTTTGTCTTTACTCTTCTCAAGGAATTCTGGGAAAGCATCGAGCGTTAGTTTGTCTAACTCTCGAAGTTGTGCAGTGTCACCCCGGAACCTTCTGCGCGCAACGTCGTACTCTGCGTTTGCTTTCGCATGAAGGTATTCTTGAAGCCGTCCATACTTGATGAATCGTGCGGCGCGTTGTTGTTGACTATTGGGGTCTCGCAGAACTTCCTCTAGGTGTAGCAGCAGTTCAAATATTGAGCGAGTGAGAATCGCCACATCTTCCCAGTGCCCGCCACCGGCGAGAAGTTTGACACATTTGAGTATATTTACAGCGCGGATAGACATTCCGATTTTGAGATTGTTGAGCGGGTCCTCGGGAACAGATTCAACCGCATGCACCCATCCCTCGACTGCATCGACCATGGCATCCAGCGGGCGAAAAATATCGGGCCAGAGCTCACGTGGATGCCCAATGTTTGTAGTATTCTCGTCGTTGCTGTCTGATTGTTCGGCCATGCGATCAGCTGAAGCCCCACTCGTTTGTTTCGGGCTCTCACGCCCGTCCACCCAGCTTCTATTATCGATGTGAGGCGGGTAGAGAGGAGAGAAGGGTTAGGCAACGCGCCAGAAATGAGGGCCGCTCCAAGACTACGAACCGTTTCATGGTTCTGCTGCGGCCAACCCAATCGCGCTCCAACGCAACCCCTGATGGCAACGTACGAATATCAAAGGGGGTGTGGAAACCCTACGTCCATATACGTTTGCTTTGTATTGCCGCCAACATCACTAACTTTGCCACACACATGTCTACTGGAGCGTTACTTGAATCGCGTCAGAATACACCTTCCAAGCTCCTTCTGGAGTCCTATTGTCTTCTTCGCCGTACTTGCCCATTGCAATGAATACTAAATATGCGGATTTCCAACCCGGGTTGGTCAGCAATGTGGCATCCCCATACGCTTGCCGGTATTCCAGATTGTGTTCCTCCCTGAAAGAGAGATTTGTCTGTTCATCCCAAACGACAGAGTCATCGGAATTCCGTTCACCTATTTGAACGTCGTAGTAAATGTGCGCATCATCTGACTCGTACTTGGCACCAAGAATTTTAAACATCAATTGAGGAATATTCTCGTAAGAAAGTGCAGCGTTGAATGGAACCTTTGACTTGCCATCCGTCCGAATTTGCCCCTTTTTGTTTACCATTTTGAGACGTCCGAGCACCGGGTCCGACTCGGAGTTGGTGTCCGTTGCGTATGCTGCAATGTCGGGGAGTACCGACCAAATAACTTCATCTCCCGTACCCCCGGATCGACGCGCGATGAGATTTGAGTTCTTTCCGAGTCCGTCAAGCGTGCCCATAGAACGATTGACTAGAGCCGCCAAGCTCGCTGGCAGACTAGTTGAGACCGGCACGATCTTCATCTGGCCCGTCGAGTCAAGCGTGAGGTTGTAATTGATTCGGTCAAAGACCGCGGGCTCGATCGTTGGTGCGATCGGAGGTCGTTTTAGCTCTTTTATCTCGTCGTTGAGGCTCGTAATCAATTTGTCCTTTGTTTCTACCTCGGTGCTCTTTTGGCTTAGTAGTACCTGCTGTTCGTCAAACTCCTTCCGTTTCGCATCCAACTCAGCCTGTAGACCTTCGTTCAGTTGCTTCAGGTCCGCAATTTCCTTGGAATCGACCTCAACCCCAGGGCCACCACTGGTCCCACCTCCCCAAATTGCTTTGGACCCAACAGCGCCAGTTCCTAGACCGATAGCCGCTGAAATCAGCGCGCAGATCACTACCCATTGGACAGTGTATCGCCGCAGATTCATTTCATCGTTGATGATTTTAACGATTACATCAAAGAGCTTCTTCTGAAGATCCCGGGTACCATACTTTTCAACAACTTTCTCTAACTGCTCCAGAAGCTTTGGAATTCTGTCGTTGGCGCCCCTGGCGGTTTCGGACAGGAAGTTCGTTACCTTGCGCAGGTCATCACCGCCACGATCGCTAGTCTGCGTAGGCGCTGTTCCATCTGCGGGTGCAGATGCTTCATCTTGACCCAGGTCAGCTTGCGCGTCACTTCCCGGTGTCGCGGATTGCTCAAAAGTATTATGAGAATCTTTATCGGACATACTTCCCTCCCAGCCGAGAATAGCAGTTGTCCAGCCAGCCCACAACTAGGATAGCATGCGTAGGTCTACAGACCCAATCCTTTTTTGCGAGCCAGCACACCGTCCACCCAGCGCTTTTCGTCAGTGTGGGGAGGGTAGAGGGCAGAGAAGGCTTGCGCGAGGCGCCAGAAGCGGGCGTCCGCGCCGATTCCGTCGGTGACGAGAAAGCGTTTGAGGGCTTCCCCCCGTCCGGAGGCGAAGAGGATCATGGACTGGTGGACGCGGTCGAGGATCGTGCGGCCTGCGTCGGGTGTGGCGGCGTCGAGGGAGGCCGCGCCGGAGAAGTCCGTGCCCGCCATTTCGAGTTGTTCGAGCGTGGCGAACATATCCATTTGTTTTGCGGTCTTGCGCGCGGCGGCGCTGCGAACGGGTGCGGCGTCCTGTTTGCCGAACAGGTAGCGCGTCCGCGCGCCGACAGACAACAGCGTCGCATTATCGCCCTTCACCTCGACCAGGCTCGTCAGGTTCTCGAGGTGCGCGCCCAACCCCTGCGCGATCTTCCGCGCCGCGTCGTATTCTAATGTGTAGCCGGTGCTCTTCGCCGCCTTTCCGCTCTTTCCTTCATTCTCCGATTCGTCTTCGTCTTCGTCCTCGTCTTTATCTTCATCTGTGGTATCTGTGCCATCTGCGGTTGCGGCGGAAAGCGTCCACAACCACATCGCCGTCAGCCGCGCGTCCTCTTCGAATCCCGTCGTGTCCGCGTCCTTGAAT
>CALEZK010000348.1 GCA_937928585.1 uncultured bacterium
GAACGCGAATAGCGCAATCGCCAGTAAAACCTGGAGCCCTATTCCCAGCAGGACAAGTTTAAAACGCAATGACCTGTACTTCACCAAGCCCTCCCAGCGCTTCGCGCCTGGACAGTAGGAATGAAGGGATTTCAGATACTACCGAAAAGTCCGACACACGCCCCACTAGTCCAGTCCAAATACTACGCAAAATAATCGATTAAGTCAATCTTATTTTATTTACAAAGCCCGCAACAGTTGTCATTTTTCGCACCAAAGAGCGCGGAAAACCATGCATGCTCGGGGAAGGCTGCCCTCGTTAAGGTGTGACCTGGAGGGATTTCGCGTGAAGCGGCACAGCCCATCCAAGGACATGTGGCATTGTTACCAATCCGTCGGCTAAACTCTCGCCCTATCAACGAAGTGACGAGGCGATACCGTTTTATGGAAATCCAGCACGAAACGCACAACGGTGTTGACGTGATTTCGATGCGCGGGCGGTTTGACGCGCCAGCAGCACCGGACGCGGAGCGCATGCTGAAAGAACTGTTACAGCACGGCATGACACGCGTTGTACTTGATCTTTCCGAGGTCGAATACATCAGCAGCGGCGGGTTGCGGGTGATCATCATGCTCACGAAGGCGCTGGAAAAGGTGAACGGCGATTTGAAACTTTGCGGACTGAGCCCATTCGTATCAGAAGTCTTCAAGATCACCAATCTTTCGAAACGTTACGATATTTGCAGCACGCGCGACGAGGCGCTTGCCTCGTTCTCTGTATCGTAGCGTCGTGCGGATATGAAACGCCTGCCGATCGATGGCTCCTCGGATTCCGGGGGCGACACCTCCACCACTCCCTTTACCCCCGGAGAATTTCACGACGAAATCAGCGATCTGCCGACGATGGTGGATTCGTGCAATGACGCGGCTGAATCGTTTCGCACCAGCGCCATCGGCTCCATGCTCGATGACCGGTACCGTGTGCTCGATGTGAAAGGCGGTCCCGGCCGAAGCGGCATGGGCGTCGTCTATATTGTAGAAGCCGATGGCGTCCGGCTTGCGGCCAAGACCTTTCAACATCAGTTCTCGCGAAACCTGTCGCTAGTCGAGCGTTTTCTGCGTGAGGCGCGAACGTGGTTGCTGACGGGGTTTCACGCCAACATTGTTCATGCTTACTACATCGACATAATTGGCGCGACGCCGTACTTGTTCATGGAGTACGTGGAATCCGACAAGGAAGGCCGAATATCACTTGCGGATCAATTGCGATATGGCGCGGTACCGTTGGACTCCGCCGTTGATTGGGCCATTCAGGCCTGTGAGGGGATGGAGCACGCGACTCAATCCGTGCCGGGCCTTGTGCATCGAGATCTCAAGCCAGAGAACCTGCTGATCGGCGCGGATGGACGACTAAAAATTACCGATTTTGGACTTGTTCGGTGCCACCTGGCGGAGGGGCTTGAGGCCTTCGTGGATGAAGGAATCGCGACGCGCCCAGGGCTTACACAGGTTGGCAGCGCATTTGGAACGCCTGCGTACATGGCGCCCGAACAGTTCTTTGCCGCGGAAGATGTTTCGCAAGTCGCGGACATCTATGCGCTGGGATGCTGTTTTTACGAGGCGATTAGCGGGGTGCGCGTCTTCACCATCCGTTCGACGACAGCGCTGGAGCATCTCATGGAGATGCGGCGCATGCACGAGAGCGAAACGCCGATGCCATTGTTGGATCGCGTGCGAGAATGCCCGCAGGATCTGGATCGCGTCATCATGAAATGCATAGAGAAAAGGCCGGAGGACCGTTGGCAATCGTTCACGGAACTCAAGGAACAGTTGCTCTTCGTGCAGGAACGCGTCATGCAGTCTACGCGAATGCCCCTCCCCGAGATGGAGCCGTCCGCCGCGCAAGTGGGCCAGCAGTTGCGCTCGCTGACACTTGCCGATGGATACAGCCGGGCAATTCGGTTGCAAGACCTGCGCGATAGCCAGGACACCAGTCCGTATGCTTTTCATCTTGCGATGGGCTCGTACTTTCGCACGGCGGATGAAGTCGAAGAAGAACGGCGTCAATTGGAGAAAGCGCTTCGTGTACGTACCGTGCAGGAAGGTCTTGAAGCGGCAAGCCGACTTGCGGAACTGTATTTAAGCGATGGGGAGTTTCGCAACGCGGAGGCCTTGCTGACTTCGTTCCTCGGGGAGAATCCCGGCGCTGCCGATGCGTTGCTGGAACCGTTGGTGCATTTGCGGATTGTCCGGCAGCAGTTCGACGACGCGCGAGCGCTGCTTGATGCCGCAGTGCCATCGTTTCGCGTCGATCTGCTCCGCGCGACGCTGCATCGCGCGCAGGGTCAGCTTGGCCAATCCACTGATATCTGGGATCGGCATATCCGCATTGTGTTGGAAGCAATCCGCGAGAAACTTGGCGAGATATCAGCGGGTGATCGCGTTGGCTGGGAACACGCGACGGATCCCCAGATACTTCGCGAAGTGATGGAGCATTTCGCGCCTGATTGCGATACCAGCTGCCTGGAATCCGTAGAGCACGCCGTTTGGCCCGACCTCGATGCTTACCCCGATTTCTCGGCAGACATGGCCTGGCTATCCAACGCAATGGGCGAGTTGGCTGACGCCAACGACCCCGACGATGAGCCTATATGCGAAAGCATTCGCCACTGCGCGAAATTGCTCGGATATCCCGAACGGCTGCGGCGACATTTGCAGCGTGACGAAACGTGGTTCTGGTCGAGCGAACCCAGCGAATAATCTCGGATTCGTTACGGCGTCGCGGGCGCGGGCTCCGATTCCGCCGCTGCTGGTGTTTCTGGCGCGGACGGCATCGATTCGCCCATTCCCAAAGGCGCCGCCTGTAGCTGCTCCTGGAACTTTTCGAGTTCTGGGTGTGCCTCGATAAACGTCGCGAACTCCATCAGCGTACAATCCGGATTGGACTTCACAAAGTCACGGATCGTCGTAATGTTTTTAATGTCCTCTTCCGCAAGTTCGCCCTTTTGAATAGATTGCACGCCCGCTACAAGCACCATGCTGACAGTGAACATACTTGAATTGGGATCTTGCGAAACGGCTACGAGATCGTCAAAGAGCGCAATATGTTCAGCAGGCACCTTATTTTCCGCTTTCAATTTCTCGTATTGGCTTGCAATTTGTACCCTGCCCTCTTTTGTCGCGATTTCCATACCTTTCTTGGCGGCGAAATATCCACCCACGACCAGAATCGCGAGACCTATGCACGCGACGACGGCACAACCTGCAAGAACTTTGACGACGGTACTGCCACTATTCTCATGCATAAGAAGATCCTTTCTCTTTCACCATGGGTTGAATCTGGTTTGACTTTGCTGGCATTTGTGTATACGCAACCCCACGAGCACCCGCGACTATGCGCATTGTACTATAAAACAGGCGCGAACTGCTGTGACCAAATTATCGTCAAACTATCTCGACCTTCATGCCATCTTCCGCGGCGATAATTTCCACGCCCAACTCATCCGTGAGGCGTTGCGCGATATCCGCTGGACCAGCCTCGAGCATGCTGACGCCGAAGTGGGTCAGGAGCACTTTCCGTGGTTTTGCCCCGCGCACGATTTCTTTAACGTCGTTGATACACAGGTGCAAAATGCGGGGATGTGGTGGTTCATCGAGAAACGTCACGTAGACCACAAGCACATCTGTGCCTTTGTACGCCGCGGGCAATTCGGGAAAGTAGCGCGTATCGACGAGAAAGGAAACCTTTTTGCCATTCGCATCGAAGGTTACACCGAATGTGTCGGTACCATGAATATGCGGTATCGAGGTTGAAAAGGAGAGTTCACCGAGTTGGTAATGATGGGACGGTTCCATCGTCACAATCTCATCGAGAAACGGGCGAAGGTAACTCATCACAACGCGGTTGTCGCCCTCGAGACACTCGCGCGGGGCAAACAGGGTGCCTCCCTTGTTGAATCCACCGCCCGTCATGGCGTCAATCATGATGCTGACATCGGAACAGTGATCGATATGCGCGTGGGTGACGATAATGCCATCCAGAAAGGAGGGATCGATGGGAGGATCGGCCTGAGCGCAGCGGACCAGCGCGCCTGGACCGGGGTCTAAATGCACCTTCTTGCCGCACAGATTCAGGAAAACGCCGCCAGACGCGCGCGTTTGCTTTGAGACAACCCAGCGCGAACCCGCGGTGCCGAGAAACTTGATGTAATTCGATGAACTCACAACGACCTCAAACGCACAAGCATATCAGAATATAGTGGCGTGGCGTGCACGGACTATACAGTCGCCGGGCGTATCCAAATTGCCGTATCCGTCACACCACTTGAGAACAGGTGTTTTTTCCAGCCCTTCAACACGAGCGAAACCTCGCCCCAGAGTGACGTGAGCGGAGCGGCGTCAACCGCAAGCGCCAGTGGCGCGCACGATGCGGATGGCAGATAACGGTGAACGTCGTCCACGATTAGGAGGCCGTTCTCCGCGATTTTTGGCAACGCGGCCCACGCGCATGCGTCGCGCTGATCGGATACACCGTCCACAAGCACAAAATCGAGCGTGTGATCGGGCTCGGCAAGAATGGTGTCCACGTACTCCCTATCGTCTTTGGCGATGCACTTGAGAATCACCGTTGATTCCGATCGTTCGAGCAGGTTGCGGTGCACGCGCTCATACCATTCCTGGTTATGTTCGATGCTCGTCAGACGCGCAACACGTGATGCGAACCACGTCGTGCTGCGGCCCGCGCCCCATTCAAACCCGACATGCGCGGGTTGCAGCCAAGCTTCAAGGAAGCGCGCCGCATCGGGCGCGATCCATGGCGCATCCGGGTGTTTGAACGCATATAATGCAAGCGCAATCCGAGCCTTCGCGTAGGGAATGTTCCAGTGCGCAAGTGAAGGCATGCCTACCTCATTTGCCCTTGGCAAAGGAACGGGCAGCGGCCGCGATGCCTGCCGATTCCGCGTCACCCTCATGCAAAAGAAGGCGATAGCGCAGCGTGAATGATTCACCCGGCTTCAGGGTGTGCGCGGAAGTATGCGGCCACGACGCGCCTAGAAATCCATAGTGACGAATCATCCAGCCGGGATGTGGAAAACCTGGATTCTCCGGGTGCTGCAAGATCGCCACGCCTTGTGTGCTGTCCGATGTCCAGGAGACGTCGACCCACGGCGTCTCACAGGCCATGCGGTCCTCGGCGATGTGTCCTTCTATGCCGGTGAATGCAAACGGTTTTCGGGTTGCGTCGGGCCTAAAGCAGATACCGCCATAGCCTTTTGCGCCGGGCCCGGCGCTGCCCGCTGAAGCAGGCGAACCCTGGAACGTCACTTCGGCATCGGCGGTGTTGGCGAAGGCGAGCTTGAAATCGATCGCGCGTTGCCCATTTCTTGCCGGTAGTACGACGATTTCGACACGCTCCTCGATTGGAGCAAAGCCGTCCTCATCGAACTGCCAAACGCTACGCGTCTCGGCGCGGAACTGCTTGCGCCGGGCCTCGATCGCAATCCATTCCTTGAACACGGAGCGGGCACCGTCCAGCTCCCACACATTCAGCTTTCTGCCTCTTATTGCGCAATTCGGCCACGCCCAGAAGACTCCGCGATGGTGGTAGTGATCCGCCGGGAAGTCTTCCGTAACGACTTCGCCGGCGGGGCTGTGCACGGGATGAAGATAGTTCGCGCGCCGGAATTTTTCCGCGATTCCTTCCGCGGGAAGCACTTGTGCATACCGATACGTGAAGACCGGCTCTCCCCGCTCCGAAACGTGAATGCACTTTCCGTCGTCCACCGAGGCGAACGCATCGGACTTCGAGGGCTTGTCGTCCGCGAATGCGGAAACAAGCGAGGCGGTGGAGAGGGCAAGAAAACTACGACGGTGAAAACGCATCGTGCGCTCCTTACGTGACAATGGGTGCCATTGCGCAGTGGGTATCCTACCGTGTCTTGGTTGGACAGTCGAGCAACACGCGGTCATACTGCGAAAACTGCCCCGAAATTTTGGCCCGTCACGAATTTGGTGCTTGAAATATCCATCTTCTTCCGGCAACCTTGTATGGTCTAACCGTGGGAGACGGAATATGCCGAGCAGCGAACTTGCGCCGCTTCGGATTTATTGTGTCTGCGGGCAGAAGATGAAAGTGTCCGAAGACATGTTTGGCCGGCCAGGCAAATGTATTGCCTGCCGTCTGAAAATACGCATCCCCCACCCGGACGAACTCCCGCAAAAAACGGACGTTATTTATCTGAAGGATCACCCCGAGTTCCTTCGCAAAGCCAAGAAACGCTCCTCGAAAGACCACGCGAAGGAAATTGAGGAAGTCGAAGTATCCCCGCATGCCGATGCCGATTCAAAGGAAAAAGTGCGTAAGGCATTGGGCCCGCTGGACACGCTGGAACCGCTCCGGAACCTGTACTGCCTGCTTACGGTAGTCGAGCGAAAACTTGCGTCAAGCAAAGCGGCTGGCAACGGAAAGTCCGAGGATGATGCTGCGAAGCGCGATCCAAAGATCGCGGAACTGCTGAATATCCGCGCCAAAGTACGCGCAGCCCAGCACGATCTGGAAGAAGAGCTGCGGCAGCGATTGATGGAAACAGCGATAGAGTTGGCCGCCACGCAGGAAAAACTCGCGGAGCTCAATCTTGCTGTGCGCGTAGGCGAGATTCCGTTCGAAGACTACCGCATGCAGGTAGATCGCATGCGGCGGCGGCGGGACAATCACGAGCGGCGCCAAACGAACCTGCGGGGTTGGTTAACGGTAGACGACGTGAACCGTGCGGGCGGATTTGTCGAAGTGCCGTTGGATCAATTCCCGAAAGGCAATTTTCGTATCGCGTTCGCAAATGAAATTGAGGATTCAGCGACATTGCTCGACGCCCATATTGATGGATTGCGTCAAGCGCTGGCGCGCAGGGCCAGTGCGGAGCGCACACTTAGCGAAGTCAAACGTCTAAAACCCGATGCGACTTCCGGCGCGCGTTCACAAGGCGAAATCCTGGCGGATGCAAAGGCGGAACACGAGCGAGCGCAGGCCCAAGTACAATATGCGCGCGAGCGCCTCGAACAATTGGCGGATGACTGTTCAAACGACGTGCAGGCAGCCGAAGCGCAACTCGATCACATGCGCGGGCGCTTGCAGGTCGGTCAGATAAAACGGGAGCAGTTCACCGCGGAGGAAGAGGTACTCGCCCGCGCGAAAACCGACCTTACCAAAGCGCGTGCGCTGGTTGTTCGCGCGTTAAACGCGAACGGAGCGGAAGAAGTGCCACGAGCGCGGGGCACGTTCGTAGCCCGATTGGCGCATGGCAAGCCCGGACTTCGCGCGCCCGTGGATGCCTGGGTTGCGTGGAGTGGCGCTGCTTTAGTGCTTGCGGCGCTCTTCGTACCTGTCACCGATGGAAAAACGGCGCTTCAGTTGGCCGGAGCAGACGCCGCCGTCTCGAATATGGCGCATTGGTTTGTTTCGTTTCCCATAGCGATCGCGGTAGCGGCAGCGGCAGTGGCGTTGATACCCCGGCTCTCGGTGCGCGGGCTCGCATATTGCGCTGTCTGGTTGTTGGGAAGTTTGCTGGCGGCGGCGTTCCTGCACGAATCAAACTATATGGACAGTCCGGCATCCGAAGCCCTGCGCATCGGCGGCCCACTCCTCTTACGGCCGGGAATTCTCGTGTATTCCGTGGGCCTTCTGGCTATTGCGGCTGCTGCGTTTGTGACGCTCATCGCCACAAAAGATGGACGCGTCATTTTGCCGCTGACAGCAATCGCATCGGTCGCGGGGCTCGGCGCGGTCGTGTCAGACATGGGTGGCGTGCGCGTTGCCAAACCGGAACTGCGGGTAGAATCTCAGGTGCTAATGGATGGTGCCCTGCCCTCACATCAGACGACTGTCACCGTCGTGAACACAGGTGGCCGTGAGTTGCTTCTTGCGCGGGATTCTACAGCCGCGAATGCATACAACCTTCAAGTCGAGCGAAGGATCGGCAGGAATTCGGGCATTGATGTCAGCGCGCCCATCAGCATTACAATCGGACAAACCCAGGTTCCAGTAAGTGGCGCAACGGTTCCGCGCATACCCGTGCTGCGCGGTCAGGCAGCGACTTTCGTGTACCGATTGACCGAAGGCGAGTACCGCGCGTCAATCCAAGGCATTCGCGCGACTGATCGGCAAGAGCGAACGTTCTCACTTGAAGCGCTGACGCCGGCGTCGGAAGCGTCGCCAGACGAACCTACAGTTACAATCTCACCGGATTCCGCGGTCACGCCAGAAGTTTCGGCGGCAATCCCTGAAGCTGCTGCGCAAGCTTCGCAGCAGCAGTCATTTGTCATGGAGGCACTCTCCGCCACCGCTACGCTGCGGGGTGTCGTCGCGGCGGGGAACCGCCCTGCACAGTTTTCGATCACCGTGACACTTCCGGATGGCGCTGCGAAAGACAACTCCTACGCCATTGGTGATGAGCTCTTCACCGGTTGGAAAATCACCGAGTTTAACCCGGACGAACAGACCGTGACCGTCGCCCGGCGTTCAGACATCGTGATATTGCGGCGGGGCGAGCCGCAACGCCTCGAACCGCGCTAGCTCGCGGAGCCAGATTAACCACACGTTTCGGGCGCAGAATGATTGGGTAAGCATGTCGTTTGATTCAAAACCGTTGCTCGAACAGTTAATGGATAGCCGCAACGATGCGGACATTATGGCAGCGGCGCGCGAACTGGCGCCTCGTCCGGATTTGGCGGCGCAAGCCGGTCGCCTGCTTGTAGACTTATTGAACACGGGCGCGGCGCAACGTGCCGCTGCTTCCGCCTTCATTCTGTCGGAATGGGCAGGCGCCGCGTTGGCAACAACACCCAACCTCATAGCTTCCCTGCGGCGACAAACCGCGCACCACAACGTAACGGTACGGCACTGGTGCGTCACAGCCTTGATGCGCCTGGGGCCACGCGCTTCCGCCGCGATACCAGAACTGGAGAAGTCACTGCGTGACCCGGATGACGGCATTCGCGCGATGAGCGCGCATGCGCTCCGCGAAATGGGAACAATGGCAGCCGCGGCAACTCCCGCGCTGATTGAAAACGTTTACGACATAAACGAAGAAGTGCGGCAAGGCGCTATCTCAGCGCTGCTTCGTGTCGACCCTCATGGGAAACGGGCAGTCCCTGCGATTGCGCGCGGGCTTACGTCGTCTTCGTCTCGGACGCGCCAGGCATCGCTGGATGCATTGGCGCGAATGCGGACGACCGCCCAGCCGGCAGCGCCCGCCGTGTATGCGTGCGTTCACGACTCGAATGCACGGGTTCGGCGACAGGCAGTGGCGGCGCTTCGGTGTTTACTGCCTGCGGAACGTCCGTTGCTCCACGCGCTGGGTGTCGCGATGCACGATCAGGACGACGAAGTCCGTGTGGAGGCAGTGCAAGGTCTTCTCGCGTTTGCCAATGCGCCGCTCGAGGCCGCTCCCCTTCTCATTGCGGCGCTGCGTGACGCATCTCAGCACGTGCGCTTTCACGCCATCGACATTCTCGAGAGACTCGCGCCCGACCTTGGCCCATTGACGGCCGCGGCGAGCATCGCGATTGGGAATTGCCTGCGCGACGAGTCCGCTTTGGTACAAACCCGCGCGGTGAAGGCCAGTGGGCGTATGGCGGAATGGACACATGCCGCGGACACACGACTGATCAATGCGTTGTTTGAATCGGATGGAAACATCCGACTTGCGGCGACGCTTGCCCTCGGCAAGCTGCACGGCGATGCGGTGACGGTTGATGCACTGCGTTTTCGACTGGCGGACGAACGCTCGGATGTGCGCGTCGCGGCCTGTCGGGCCTTGGCGGATTTAGGCGAGCGCGCTTCGTCCCTGCTACCGACACTGATCCACGCGCTCGGCGATTCCGATACCGAAGTACAACTTGCCGCGCTTTCTACACTCGAATCGCTCGGACCACTCGCGCAAGATGCACTGGATGCCGTTCAATCAAAACGCACCGATAGCAACCCGGACATTCGGGAAGCCGCTGTCCGCGCGCATGCGCGAATGGAGTGCCCTCCGGAAGCGGTGTAGAAGTTTCGTTCGCAGCGCTCACAATCTTCAGGGAAACAGCACACAGACCGGTGTTGCCACTTTCGCAGAGTTCCCCGTGGCTTGCGGTACGCCTGTCTCCGCGTTGATTCGAAACACGAAGATGGAATCGCTGTTCTGGTTCGCGGCCAGAAGAAATTTTCCAGACGGGTCGAGATTGAAATTTCGGGGCGTGCTCCCGCCCGTTGGCGTGTGCCCGGTTGCAGCAAGCTTTCCTGTTTCCTGGTCAATGCTAAACGAGGCGATGCTGTCGTGTCCGCGATTGGATGCGTAGAGGAACTTGCCCGACGGGTGAACGCGGATTTCCGCGGTGGTCGTGGGCTCCGTGTATCCCTCGGGTAGCGTCGATATCGTTTGAATCGCGTCAAGACTTCCAGTCTTTTCATCATAGGCAAACGCGGTTACCGTGCTTAACAATTCATTGACGACGTAAAAAAATCGGCCCGTCGGATGAAACTTCGCGTGGCGCGGGCCAGAGCCGGGTTCCAAAATGCCATGCGTGCTATTGGCTATCAAAGTCCCCGTACCGTCATAGCGATAGGTCATCACCTTGTCGATTCCAAGGTCGGCGGAGAAAAGGTACGCACCGTTATTGTCGAATTCGACGGAGTGCGCGTGGGGCTTCTCCTGGCGCGATTCATTAACGCTCTTACCCTCGTGCTGAATGAAGGCGCTCGATTCGGCCAGACTTCCATCTTCGAGAATGGGCAACAGGGCAACACTGCCGCCACCATAGTTTGCAACCGCGGCGTGCTTCCCGGAAGGCGCTACGGCCACATGGCACGGACCATTGCCAACGGTGGACTGACGGTTTATCAGGGTTAACGCGCCCGTGGCGGCATCGATACTGTAGGCACTGATTGTGCCGCCAACACTGCCTGGCGTCTCGACCATCTCACCCACCGCGTATACAACCGGTTTCGTCGGATGCTTCGCGAGAAATGAAGGATTCTCCGTCGTCGCGGCCAAGACAGGCTCAGATAGCGCACCCGTTTCGTGATTCATGGTCAGCATGTATATGCCGTCGCTGTCGCCTCTTGTGTAGGTGCCTATATAGACGCGCAAATCTTGCGCGTTTGCACTTGGACTAACGCCGAGGGCGGACATTACGGCCACCGCAGCTACGAGCTTTTTTGTAGTGAACATGAAGGTATCCTTCCGGTGTGACAGACGTACTGGGAATCAGGCTGGGCTGCATTCTAACCAACTTTGATGGCCCACGCATCCACATGGCTCTATTGCGAATGGTAGCGCTGCCATGATCGTGAAAGCTGAAACACCATCGCGGAAACGATGATGAGAAAACAGGCCAAACGATGGGCAGACGCGAAGGCAGGAGGCGCCTACGCGTCCTTGGCCGAATTGGTGTTGTCGGAATCGAGTTTTTCAGGGTCCTTGGGTTTGACGCTGTCCTTAAACTCGGTTATCGACTGCCCGACAGAACGCGCCAATGATGGCAAGCGCTTGGCGCCGAACACCAACAACAAAATGAACACAACGAGCATAAGTTCCCAGCCCGTTGGGATCCAATACCACATAGTCGATTACTCCAACCCGATGCAGGGCGTTACGCGCCGGTGTTCGGGGTGTCGGAAGGTTCGTCTTTCTTCTTCAGGCCATCCTTGAATTCGGTGATGGCGGTCCCCACGGAGCGGCCAAGCTGGGGAAGTTTGGACGGCCCGAAAATCACGAGCACGACCAGCAGGATAAGAATCCACTCTGCACCGCCTGGTAAACCGAATGCCATTGTATGTACCTCCACCTCGCTGGCGAACCGGCGGGTTAGTTTTCGACCTTAGCTCTAAAGGAAAGTATATTCCTGCAATCCGTTTGTATGCA
Source organism: uncultured bacterium (assembly GCA_937928585.1). Classification (GTDB taxonomy): domain Bacteria; phylum Hydrogenedentota; class Hydrogenedentia; order Hydrogenedentales; family SLHB01; genus JABWCD01. The sequence goes on from CALEZK010000348.1 coordinate 11,883, forward strand.
ACACCACGCCCGGGGAGGTGTTCCTGGCCGGGTTGCGGAAGCATTGCCGGACTGCGAGTTTTTTACACTATTCCCCAATCTGTAGCGTATAAGACATCTCCCGACACAAGATAGCGTGACTTTCCCTTGCGATAACCCCATCTGGCCCCTATAATCCCCACAGGGTACTGTCGTGTTTGGGAACGGTTTGCAACGGGGGTCCGTATCGTGACCTTGTCGCGCAAGGAAATGGTTGCAGCGATTCTGCTTGTCGCGGGATTCATCGTCTTGCTGGTCGCGCTCTACTTTTCTTTGACCCCCACCGACAATGCCGCAGGGTTCGAAGACAACTTTATTGTTCAACAACGTATCCGCATACAGAATCAGAACAAATAGTTTGCACATGAATTTTTGGGACTATGCCAGAGTGTCGAAAGTGAGCCAGCGCTCCTTGCTGTACTTCTGCGTGGGGCTTTTTGGCGCAAGCGCTATCGCTGAACCAAGAACCTTTAGCGCACGCGTCGGCGAAGATGTTTACACCTGCACAGTGGAAGAAACGAGCGTCGGCGGGCTGGCAAGCGTATCGCTGAAGGAAGTGGTGCGGCAACTCGGCGGACAAGTAAGAGTCGAATCGGGCGCGGTGCGCGTTACGCTACTTGGCGCAACCGCAAATATTGTGCTGGGAGACACGCGAATTGCCTCGACGCACAACGAGTTCACCATTCAACACCCAGCGCGAGAGTTTGAGAACGAGATATTTATCGCGGTGAGTGACGTTGCGCCTCTGTTCAATTACGGATTCAAACTGAACCTGCAACGTGGCGATGCCGCGCTTGCTCCACCGGTCACACCGGGGCAGCCGACAGTCGCGCCGTCTTCTGTTGCCGGACGCAAACTCATCGTTGTAATTGACGCGGGGCACGGTGGAACCGATCCAGGCGAGAGCGGCCCCGCTGGCGCGGAAGAACGGACCATATCGCTTGCAATCGCGTTGCGCGTGGCTGAATTGCTCAAGGAAGTTTGTACGCCCGTGCTGACGCGCTCGCAGGATCAGGGAATCAGCACGCGAGAACGCGTGGGGGCGGCAAATGTGACGCTGCGCGGTGACGTACTTGTCAGCATTCATACAGGCGCCAGCAGTTCGCCCGTGCCCAGCGGGTTCGAAGTATTCTGCCTCCCTCCACCCACGGCGCAAGACCCGCGACTTCAGATGATGGTGCAGCGCAGCCTCGCGCTGGGGCAAAGCATCGCGAACGCAATGACGGGGGCGACGGGCACACCCGCGCGCGGGGTACACCAAGTTCCCGCACTCATCTTTTCGAGCCTGCAGATGCCGGGTGTGATTGTTGAGACGGGGTTCATCACGAATCCTACGGAAGAAGCTTTGTTGGTAAATGCCGAGTATCAAGAGAAACTGGCACAAGGCATCGCAAACGGCGTCGTCGCATACGTCAAAGGGATGACTCAATGAGCGACGCGCCTAATAAATCGAACCTGCGAAGCATCGGCATGGTGGCTTGGGCCTTATTCACTCTCGTGTTGTTCTTCTGTGTGCTGCTGCTCGCCAATGAACTCATGAAATCTGGCAGGAACCCGCTGGAACTTGCCGAGAACGTGGACGGCCTCAGTGTTCCAGTGACGCCAAGCGCGCCAAGCGCATCGGAATTGCGCGACGTTCCTATTTACGTTGCGAGCGCCGATGGCCGCATGCTGCTGCCAGAGCGCCGTTCCATCCCATTTGGGGAATTCACGGTCGAGAACTGCCGGGCAGCGCTGGACGAATTGAGAAAGCCCAGCAACACAGGTTCGAACATGTCGGTTCTGCCTGCATCCGCTGAATACAACGCACTCTTCCTCACCGAGAACGGCGAGTTGGTGATTGACTTCGTAACAAGTTCACTGCAAACCACTGCGAAGAGCACCGGCTCGGAAGCGCTGATGGTTTACGGGATCGTCAATAGCCTTACACAAGATGTGTTGCGCGCGCAGAATGGCGGCCCGGTAAAGACAGTCCGCTTTTTGTTCGGCGGCGAGGCGCCGGGCGAAAGCTTTCCCGCGCACTTCGATCTTTCGCAGCCGATTGCACCCAATGCGGCCTGGATCCTCAAAACGGAGGCAACGCAGTAACCCAATGCCAAGTCCTGACGCGCCCCTCGGCATTTTCGACAGCGGCGTCGGGGGTCTCACTGTATTTCGACGCATTGCGGAGCGGCTTCCCAATGAATCGATCATTTATCTTGGCGATACGGCGCGCGTACCGTATGGCACCAAATCCTCGGACACGGTTGCGCGCTATGCGAGCGCGTGCGCGGAAGTCTTGATGGACCGTGGAATCAAAATGCTTGTGGTGGCGTGCAACACGGCGTCCGCCTATGCATTGGATGTGCTGCGTCGCAATCTGCACATTCCGGTAATCGGCGTGATCGAGCCAGGCGCGAAGCGCGCCGTCTCGGCAACGCGGAACGGCACCATTGGTGTTATCGGAACCGCCGGAACCATTAGAAGCGGTCAGTATCAGGCGGTGATCAAGGAGTATTCATCAAACGCCCGGGTGCTGGCCAAGCCGTGCCCGATGTTTGTCCCCCTGGCGGAAGAAGGCTGGCTGGAGGGAGACGTGCCTTTGAAAGTCGCACAGACCTACCTTGCCGGCCTTTGTAGTGAAGGCATCGATACGCTGGTGTTGGGATGTACGCATTATCCGCTGCTGAAAACCGTGATTGCGGAAGCGGTCGGACCTGGGGTCACCCTGGTCGACAGCGCGGAGGCCACCGCGGAGTCTGTCGCGGACGTCTTGCGCGTGCAGAAGCAGCAGAACTCCGGACTCACCGGAAGATCGCATCGTTTTTTGGTCACGGACGCGCCAGAGACTTTCTCGCGCGTAGGCAAAACCTTCTTGAGCAGTGAAATCGAAACAGTGGAATGGGTGGATATCTGACATGAGTGCAGCAAAGGTCCGCAATCAGAACCAAGGGCCCTCAGAGAATACCAAAGTTCCAAACTCGTGGGGCACTTTGTTAATGCTCGGCAGTGCGGTGCTTATCGCGGCGGGCGTGAGCGTGCTGCTCATGCAGGGCCCAGAACCTTCACACACGGCGTCTGCCGAATCCATTGCGGAAGTTACGCCTATTTCGGCTGCGGAGCGTTCACATATCGACCGTCGCACGAATTCGGATTCGGGTGTGGTATTTGCCGCATCAACGGTCGAGCCTCCCAGAATCGAAACAGCCAGCCTTCGTTCGGAAAGCAACCTGATTCGCAATGACCTGATCGCGCAAACTTCCCGGGTGACGGATCAGTTGGCGGATGCATTGCGCGCGGCGGGGTCCATTTCTGTCGAACCGCTTCGCACTGAATTGCGGCAGGACGAGACCGCGATGTGGCATTTTGCGAGACTCGAGGCCCATGTGGCAGTTCCCGCTGTCGCCCAAGATATGGCAGAGAAACTAGCCCGCGCGCTTTCCGATGCGCATGTAAAAGTGGAACGCAAGGACTTTGGCGCACAGGGCAATGCACGGCTTTCTGTAAGGTACCAGGGGCTGGAATGCGCGGATATTAGCGTAGTGTCAGGGGCATCGCCCAATCCAGCGATGCAATTGGCCGCATTGGCGGTTGTTCTGGCCGGTCTGGATCCGGATGATTATGTGCGCGAGTTGAATCCGGATCCTGAAATGCTGCCGCTGGATTCA